>CABTXJ010000029.1 GCA_902488785.1 uncultured Eubacteriales bacterium
ATAATTAAAAAGTATATTATTGCAAATGCCATAGAAATTAAAAAAGGAGTTGGTAATATTACAGAATTTAAAAATAACTCAGATACTGTATATAGTATAATTGTTGCAATAGATATATATTTAAAATCCTTATTATCTAAAAGATCCATTGCAAATATTATTGCCATAACATGTATTGAAGAAAGGTCTGCATATATTCCTAAAAGTTTAAGTGAAAGTGCAAATAGTCCTATAGATATATATACTTTTTTAAGCCTCTTATTACTTCTTCTAAAAAATGTTCTAAATATAATATATGACATTAATATTTCATTTATAATTTTTAAATCCGCTTTTTTAAGTACAGTTAATATAGTTGATATAACTATAACCAAGCATATAATTATCATATTTATATTTATATTTATTTTATTTTTGATATTTTTAAAAAAGCTATTTGTGTTTTCATAGTTTTTGTTTTTTTCACAATTTTTATTTTTTTCATCATTTTCATGATTTTCTGCATCATTTATAAATTTCTTTTTGTTTAATAACAAACTAAACATTATTAAAAGAAAAACTCCTATTACTATATCAAAAACTACATTTTGTATATTTATCATTTTGTTAATATCAATTTTTAATATATTCCTATTATTTTTAAAGATAGCAAAAATACCTACTAATACTATATATATTATAGTAAATAGGTAAAACATATTATTTATTGTATATTTTTTTACATCATGTCTATCTTTTTTATTTACATTACATTTATTATTTTTTTTATCACCCATTTTTCACCTAACAACAAGTAATTTAATTTACTTATATAATTTAATTTATTTTATCATATTTATATATTTTTTACTATAGTATACCTATTACATAAAAAATAACTTTAAAAGTATACTACTTATAAAGTTATTTGATCCATATATTTAATCTTTTTTATATTTTTTTATCTTTTTATCTTTTTATCTTTAATTATTTTTTATCCAATTTAAATGTAAATGGTAATAAATCTTTTATCTTGTATTCTTTAATATATTCTTCTTCAACTGCATATATTTTAAAATCGTCTGATACAAATTCTGAAATAAATTGTCTACAACTTCCACATGGTACAATTGGTTCTAATTGTTTTTTGTCTTTTTTTCTTGCCGCTATGATAATATATTCAAAATCTTTTTCACCATTTGATATTGCATTTACAAATGCAGATTTTTCTGCACATATACTAATTATGCCAGCATTTTCCACATTTACTCCTGGATATAGTTTACCTGATTTTGTTTTAAGTATTGCAGCAACTTTCAAATTACTATATGGACTATAGCTATTGTCTATTATTGTTTTTAACAATTTTATCTCATTTCTTATCATTTTCTTACCTCTATCTTTTGTATGTTTTCTTTTATTTCTTCTTGTCTATTTTTCCTCTTTGTTATCTTTGTTGTCTTTTTCTTCTTTTCTATCATAATCTTTTAAATAATATTTTAAAAAATATTTCAAATAAAATCTTTTAAATGAATTTCTAGTTCCTTCTAATAATATATTAGCATATATACATCCATTATACACGTTATTCATAAATTTCTCATATCTTGTTTCGATTTCTTTATTTTCATGTAATAATTCTTTTTTAGAAACTATCTCTTTAGCTTTTTCTAATAATCCAACTGCATAATATTGCATATAATATTGATATGTTTCATATGTAATTTGTTCTTTTGCTAAATATATCTTTCCATTTTTATCATTTTTCTTAAATGATTGCCAAACATCTTCTGCTTTTTTAATTGTTTTTTCTGGATCAGTTGTATTTGTTATACTACCTTCAACCTCATAATAATTATATATGTAATCATTATTTGTAGCAAAGGTTTTAGCAAATATCATAACATTTGGTATTAAGTCATAATCTTCATGATATATTTTTTCAGTAAAAGAAAATCCTTTTTCATTATAGTAGCTATTTTTAATTATATACATTTGTGCAAGTACGAATAATGGATCAGAAAATGCTATCTTGCAAAATGCTTTTTGTCCACTTGTTTGTTTTAAAAATATTTTCTTTGATCTAGATATTTCTTTTTCATCCTTATCTTTTTTAATTAGATTAATTTTGTATATATCTGGATAATCATATTTTTTTAAACCATCATATATCTTTTCTATATAATCATTTGCAATCGTATCATCTGAATCTAAAAAGCAAAAATACTTTGTTTTAACTTGCTTTTGTCCAGCATTCCTTGCACTAGATAATCCTCCATTTTCTTTAGAGATTACATTTAAAGAAATATTATTTTCTTCAAACTTTTTCATATATTCATTTATCTTATCTAATGTATTATCTTTAGATCCATCATTTACTATAATTACATCAAAATCTTTAGCAGTTTGATCTAATATACTATCCATACATTTTGCAATGTTTTTTTCTTCATTGTATGCCGCTATAATTATTGTTAATAATTTTTCCATATATACCTTCCATATTTTTACTAATATTCACTTAGAAAATCATGATATTTACCATCTTTTTTGTATCCAAGTACCATATCTAAATTAACATTTTCAGTTGCTCTAAATATCTTTTTTTCAACATCTGGGTCTTTTTCTTTTAATGATCTAATTAATGCTTTCATTTTTTCTCTTGCATCTTCTATTTCAATATTATTAGCCTCCCTATAGTCTTGTATAGGGCAGTTACAGTGTAAGAACTCTAATCCGTTTGCCTTTACCCAGCTTTTTATTCTTTCTTCATCTACAAAATATAATGGTCTAATTAATTCCATTATTGTATGATTTGTACTTCTAACTTTTGGCATCATTGTTTTAAATTGTCCGCTATATAGTATATTAATCATAGTTGTTGTAGTAACATCTGTAAAATGGTGTCCTAGTGCAATCTTGTTACATCCTAGTTTTTCTGCTATTTCATAAAGAGAACCTCTTCTCATTCTTGCACATAGATAACATCCGCCCCTATCTTTGCTTTGTGCTATCTTAAATATTCTTGTCTTAAACGTTTTAATAGGTATTTCCATATGTTTTGCATTATCTAAGATTTTTTCCATATCTTCTTCTTTAAATCCTGGATCCATGCATATGAACTCTAAATCAAATTTCTTATTTCCATGTTTTTGTATTTCTTGCATACATTTTGCAAGTAGGAACGAATCTTTACCACCTGATATACAAACCGCAATCTTATCTCCTTCTTTTATCAATTCATATTCATCTAGTGCCTTATTAAATTTTCTAAATATCTCTTTCCTATATTCTTTTATTATGCTTCTTTCTATTTCCTTATTGCTTTTTCTTTCCATTATCTCTTCATTCCTACTATGTAATATACTATATTTGACCAAAACTTATTATAGTGTTTAATAATTAAGTCTTTAAATTTCCATTTAATCTTAAAAAACTTACTTTTACTATAATCTGGTGCTATTGTTTCTACAACATTTTTAACATCCGTAAATCCTGCATCATATTTTTCTTTGTTTCTTGATCTTGCAAGTCTACTCATAAAAGTACCATAACTATATCTTGCTATTGTATAGTCTAATATATCCTTATACTCATCATATAGTCCATTTAATATGTACCATTCTGTCATCATATACATACTATCTAATATATCATATAGCTTTCTATCTATTGTATTAGAAATAGATGTAGGCCTTTGTATGTAATAATATAATGGTTCGTTTACTACACCTATACTTTTTATACTTGGTAACAATTTGTATGTAAATAATATGTCTTCATAGCACATATCTTTTACAAAAGGCTTTTTGCTTAGTAGGTCCTTTCTAATTATTTTATTATGCACTGCTATATACATTGTTTTATATAATATTTTCTTATATTCAGTTTCCATGTATTGAATAGATTCAGAAACACCATTTTTAACTAATACATCTTTTTTTGGATAACTCATAAAAAGATCGCATACTACCATATCATATGGAAAATCATTTACAAGTTCCATCATCTTAAAATACATATCTTCTTTAATATAGTCATCTGAATCAAAAAATGCTATATAATCTCCACTTGCATGTTTTAATCCTTCATTTCTTGCACCAGACAATCCTCTATTACTAATTTTTATATACACAATCTTATCTGGATATTTTCTTACATATTTTGCAATTATACTTTCTGATGAATCAGTACTTCCATCGTTTACTATAATTAATTCATAATTTTCATATTTTTGTGTAAGCATACTATCTAAACATTTATCTAAGTAATCTTCTACATTATATACTGGCAATATAATACTTAGTTTCTTTTCTTGCATTTATTGCTCCTTATTTACATTATTTTTTTATCATTTACATATATTATATACATATATACATATTTTTACAATTATTTTTTAATATTACTATAATAGCAGAGTAATAATTTGACACTTCATTTAAGTCTATTTATTATAATATTGTATATTTCAAAAGGAGGATATATTATGGAACATGAGCTAAAATTACGTCCAAAGTATTATGATTATATTTTAAATGGAACTAAGCGAATTGAATTAAGATTAAATGATGAAAAGCGTTCTTTAATAAAACTAGGCGATATCATCACTTTCAAAAAAGAACCTGAATTAGTAGAAAATTTCAAATGTGAAGTTATAGGATTGCTAAACTACAAATCCTTTCAAGAACTTTTTGAAGATTTTCCAATTGAAACTTTAGCAGATAACTCTATGACTAAAGAAGAATTACTAGAAGCCTTAGAAGAATTTTATACTAAAGAAAAGCAAAGAAAATATAATGTAATAGGTATTAAACTCAAATTATTATAGCCAAAAAAAGAACTAACCAACTTAATGCGGTTAGTTCTTTTACTTTCTTCATTCTAAAATTTCATTAAAAACAATTTCAGTTGTATTTTCGCTATATATGTCATTTCTTACTTTTGTTTTTTTCTTCTAATGCTTTTTCATCTGCTTCTGATTTTACTTCTGTTTTTTCTTTTTCTTCTGCTTTAGCATTTTGCTTTTCTTTTTCTTTTAATTGCTTTTCTCTAGCTTTTTCTAAGTTATCTATAAGCATTAATAATCTATCTACATCTTTACCTTGGTTCTCATAATTTGAAGCCTTATTATTTTTAATGTCATTTTTTTGCTGTATTATTGAATTTTCAATCATCTCAATATTTTCATAGTCTTCTATTTCAAGGTATACAGCACTTTCACCAAATAGGTTAGTAACTGCTTGTAATAGGTTATCACCTATTGCAACTCTGTTTCCATTAGATACAATAACTTTTCTAAGTACTGGTGCTGTCTTTTCATTTATATATGTTTGATATACTGGTTCTACATATAGTAATGAATTTTTTATTGGGATTATTATTGAATCACTAGTAATTTCTGTACCTAATTTTTCAATTTCTTTTATTTGCTCTTGTACATTTTTATCTTGCTTAATTTCTCCCCTAATATTGCTTATACTCATTGATATATCATTTTTACTAAATCTATATAGTGTCAAATTATTTTTACCATCAATATTTTCACCCATTATATATGCATTTGTATTTTTCCTATTAGCTGGTGTAAACATTGCAAATCTTCCAACTTTTCTATTTCCATCATTATCTTTAAGTATTGTGTATATACTATAATTACTTTGCATATATTTTATTTTATCTAACTCATCATCATTATATATCTTTGATAATTCCCAAATATCATCACCCTTAAATATTTGATCTGCAGATATTCCATGATATGTAGATATTACTCTTGATTGTATATCAAATAGGAATGTTGGATATACCATTTGTTTTTTTATTGTATCGTCTAATTTATCATAATCATTAAATAATTTAGGATATGTATTTACATATGTAGTTGCAATTGGATCATCTCTATCTACTATATAGTATTTCATTTCTCCATCATATGCATCAATTACAACTTTTATAGAATTTCTAATATAGTTAATTCTCTCTACTCCACCATTTTTACCAGGTGTTGCAATTTTTTGTGAATAAGGATATGCATTTGTAGTTGTATATGCATCAATTATCCATTTTAATTTTCCATCTTTTGCTATTACCATATATGGATTTTTATCATATTTTAATCCAGGTATAGCAGTTTTAGCTCTTGAAATTATTTGCCTATTTAGTAATACCTTACTATCTTTAGTATATTCTCCACTAAGTAATTCAAAGTCTCTATTAACTAGTGCATATGCAAGCCTTTGAATAGCATTTAATCTTATTCCACCTTTTCCTTCATAATTATTTTCAGATGTTTCTAAAAGTGAAATTGGATAATCTAATTCTTTACCTTGACTAGAATTAGTTATTACATCATTTGTTGTATTTTGTCCATAATATATTCTAGGCTGTGTAACTTTTATTCCATTATATTCTTGATTTTCAAATCCTTCAGATGACTTTAAAATTCTATTATTTGCAGATATCTTGCTAGCATCTATAACTTCTCCAAAGTTACCATGTGTATACCTATATTTTTTGTCTGCTTCTGTCTTGTCTTTTTTAAGATCTACTTCTCTTGCCGCTAAATATTTAAGTCCATCTGTATTATTGTGTAATACAGCTAAATTATAGTCATAAAAATCTTCATATGCTTTTTCTCTTTTTAATGATTCAATTACAGTTCTATCTGTAACTATAGGGGCATCTTCTAATATCTTATTATTTTGTTTAACATCTTCTAATGTTAACTTTTTTGCATCACCTATATCTTTCTTATCATAATTTAACTTATATGCTACTTTTGTAGCTTCAATATTATTATTTATATATTTTTCTTCTTTTTCTCTTTCACCAATCTTACCTATTGTATTATCTGCTATTAAAAGTACAAATCCCATAAGTACTATTGTTATTGGTACAATTACTACAGCTTTTATTATTTCTTTGTTTTCTGATTTTTTAAATCCTTTAACAAATTTAATTAATGAATATATCATTGCTACAGTAAGTAGTCTTGATAGCCATAATCTTACATTTACATCTATAAAGCCTGCTCCTGTTAAATATCTTCCAGATATTCCATGTCTTTTTACCATATCTGATGATAATATATCTGGTCTTAATAGTGCATTATATAATATCAAAAATATTGCAAAGCATGTTGCTATTCTAAGTATTATTTTGATAAATCTACTATTTTTAAATTCTTCTGTTGTAAGTCCACCTATATGATTATTTATAACTATCATATTATATATTGTTACATATATTATTAATGCAACTAAATATATTAATACAACTTTAATTATATTTTTAATAATAGGTAGTGCTATTATTAAATAACTATAGTCCAAATTATATATTGGATCTTTTGTTCCAAACCAACCCATATTAAATAGTGTAAGCATTTGTCCTGCCAAAAAGTTTTGTACAAAATAACCTGCAATTGTTGAAAGTACTAATGCACTTGACTTATTAATAAAGCTTGGCATTTCCTTATTATTCTTAGCGTAAAATTCTTTAAAACCTTTTTTAATTGAATTATTAACAAGTACTATAATTATATATGATATTATAAATGTTACTGCAAATATACATGCTCTTTCAAGTACATTTGTATGATATACAGTTTCAAATTCTTTTCCTAATTCTTTGAATTTAATCAAATTACCACTATATGATACATAAGCAATTAGTAACACTATTACTGATATTATTGTAGTAATTATTGTTCTTTTTTTATCTATTTTCATAATAACTCCTATGATATAACTGCTCTTACAAAATCTTCTGCATCAAATTTTTTTAAGTCATCTTGCTTTTCTCCTACACCAATATATTTTACTGGTATTTTAGTAGAGTCGGCAATTCCAATTATTACTCCACCTTTAGATGTTCCATCTAATTTTGTAAGAATATATCCTGTAATATTTGTAACTTCAGAAAATGCTTTTGATTGTTCAATAGCATTTTGTCCTGTTGTTCCATCTAATACTAAATATGTTTCCTTTAAAATTTCGTCTTTCATAACTTTATCTATTGTATTATTTATCTTACCTAACTCTGCCATAAGATTTTTCTTATTGTGCAATCTTCCAGCAGTATCAATTATTATTATATCATATTTTTCATTTTTTGCACCCTCTAGTGCTCTATGTACTACAGAAGATGGATCTTCGCCTTCTTTTGCATCTGAGATATCAACTCCTACTCTATTTGCCCATTCAGTTATTTGTTCTACAGCTGCTGCTCTAAATGTATCTGCAGGAACCAATAATACTTTTTTACCTTCATTTTTGTAATTATTTGCAAGTTTAGCAATTGATGTAGTTTTACCTACACCATTTACTCCAATTACCAAAATACATTTTGTTAAATTGTTTTCTTTTAGTTTCTTTTCCTTTTCAAGTTCTTTTTCTTTATCTTCTACATCAACTGTTTCAATTAATATACTTACTAGTTCATCTTTTACTTCATCTACTTCTTTTAAATTTTTAAGTTTTATATTTTTTCTTAATTTATCAACAATTTTTAATGAAGTTTGCATTCCTACATCAGATATAATTAAAGTTTCTTCTAATTCTTCTAATAATTCTTCATCCACTTTTCTAAAATTTGCAAAAACTTTATTAACATTATTTCCTAATTTTTCACTTGTTTTTTTAAGTCCTCTTTTTATACTATCAAATATTCCCATAAATGTTTCCTTAAATTATTCCATATTTTATTTTAATTAATTCAACTATAGCATATGTCATATTACTTACACTAACAATATTTGGTGTATATTCTTCTACTGCTTTTTTATCAAAACCAATTTGTACATATGCTGCTAATTTTTCTTCTTCTGTAAACTGTTTTCTTTCATTAATTATTACTATCATTTTCTTTAAATCATCTACTGTTATTTTTCCATCAAATGTAATATCGCCTTTTCTAATAATTGTATATTTCTTTCC
>CABTXJ010000030.1 GCA_902488785.1 uncultured Eubacteriales bacterium
ATATATTATTAAATAGGAGAAAGTTTTGAAAAGAAATGTTAAAAAGAAAATAATTTGGACTATATTATTGCTAGTAGTAATAGCTATAGTAGTAATTTTAGCAACAATTTTAAAACCAAGAGATAAAAGCAAAGATAATATGGTAACAAAAAAAGTGACAAAAAATGTAGATAAAAAACAAGAAGAAAATAATAATAGCAATAACAATAACAATGACAATAATAATGAAGGCAAAAAATCAAAAGAAGAATATATAAGAAAAGAATTAAAAGAAGGAATACTATATTCTAAAACAGGTGAAAAAATAACAGCAGATAAGATTATACCCACAGAATATTTTGATACAACAATAAATGATATGTATGTATGCCCAGATAAATATGAAAATAAAAATATAGAAATAGAAGGGTTGTTTTTAACTTCAGATAATGAAACATTTGTAGGAAGGATTTCGACGGTTACAACTTGTCCTTACTGTGCAGGAGGATTTTCATATTTAGAATACAAGTTTGATGGAAATATAAAAGAAGAGTTAAAGGATCAAGATACTTGGATAAAAGTAGTAGGAACATGGGAAAAAGAAAAAGTAAATTATGGTACAGAAGAACATCCATATTATGATGATAATTATTACTTAAAAGTTAAAACAATAGAAGTTATGCATGAAAAAGGACAAACAACCATTAAAAATTAAATTATATATTTTAAAAAGAAGCTATATAACATAGCTTCTTTTAATATATTTAAATATAGTAAATTATGTAAAATTATGTTATAATAATAAATGTGAGATATTACATTATTTTAATAAGCAATTGCGAGTTAAAGGAGAAAAACATGACTAATTACAAACCAAAAAGGAAAGAAAAAGTTGAAGGGTGTAAGATTATTAGTATAGACTCTATTTCAGGATTTAGTAAAAATAGAATCGCAGATGAGATAAAAAAGAGTGGAGCAATAACATTATATACTCCAGGGGAATACATTGAAAAAGCAATAAAGGATAAAAAAGATGTAAAATTATTTAAGAAATATGCTAGCAATAAAAAAATGTGTATATTAAAAGAAATAGATACAATATATGAATTGTATATTCAAGGAAATGTATATATTGATTTTCCTATTATAATAACCTTAGATAAAAATATTATTGAATATGATATATTAAGGTATATATATAATAAGTTTAAAATACCATTTAAAGTTGCAATAAAAGAATCTACAATAACAAAAGGAGAAATAACTAAAGAGGAAGTTAAAGAATATATTAATAGAAATCAAAAATGCATAGAATTGTTATGTTATTTATTTGATTATGGGCCATATGCAATAGATAATAAGGAAATTTGCAAAGATAAGTTTTTAGAAGAAGAATTAGAAAAAATTTCTGATGAAATCATTGAATATCTAACATTAGTACCAAAACAAAAAAGGGTTTTAAGTATTACTAGACCATGTTTAAAATCTGAAGAAAAGATAGATATATATATTGATAAAGAAGCAGATATTATATATGTGGTAGCAGGAAAAATTGTTTTAAGAGTACTAGAAGATATAGACTTAGATAATGATAGCCTATTTGATGAAACATACTCTGATATATATAATTTTATAGGTGATTATGGATATATAACATTAGACGATGTATTAAGTAGGTTTGAAGATAGTATTTCACAAAATGGAAATAATAATTTTTATGAAATATATATGCCTAAAGAAGAAAAGCTTATATCTATAAAAAAGGAAATAGCAAAATATAATTCAAATAGGAATAGGAAAAATAAGAATCGATTAGAAGAGCTTCTTGCAAACGAGCTAGTAATATCTAATGGATTTGGAGTCTCGGTTATAAGAAATGAGGAAAAAGGATATATAAGAAAGATAATTGTAAATATTGAAGATGGATTGCAAGAAATTGGCATAGACACTATTATTTTAGAAAGTGTAAATAATCATGAAATAGAAAATTATGCATATATTACAATATATAATGAAAATATATTAGATGATATTGAAAATTTTTTAGAAAATAAAATAATAGACATAACTCATTATAGAGAAAACTATGAAGAAAAAAATATAGATCTTGAAAAACATATATTAAACAATCTAGAAATATTTAAAATGTGTTTTGATTTAATTGGTAACTATTATGCATATATGGTTATAGATGGAATAGTAGAAAAAATAGTATATAAAATACAATTAAAAGCAAAATTAAATAATGATAATATCACTATAACTGCATATGAATCAGATTCACAGATAAAAGCTATAAAATGTAATAATGAAAAGTAATAAAATGTTTAAAAGGGGAACTTAAAAAGTACCCCTTTTAATTTTGGTTTTAAAACAAATTATAATTATATTAAAAATATTAAAAGATGTTAAAACATTTTTAAAATTATAATGTTGTGTGATAATATTTAAATATAATAAATAAAAAACAAATAAATAAAATATAACAATAAAAAAATATGATAAGCAAAACTAAAAATCAAAAAGAATATATGGAAGGAATACATATGGAAATAGAAAATAATAAAAGTAGTAAATTTTTAACTGGAATTTTAATATTCCTACTAGTTGTAATTGTTGGAATAATTATAGCTATTGTTGTAAAAAGTATAAGTAATGAGAAAGTAAATGAAGAAGCAAATAATGTTGTTGATGAATTTGAAAAAGTATCAGCAGAAAATCATAATGTAATAAGTAATAATGTACCAGAAAAAACAGGAGAAATAGATCCATCTAGACCTATTATTACAACAGAACCAACTGCTGCAGAAAATAATAAAACAAAAATAAAAGAAAATATAAAAGGTGGAAAAAGAGTAAAGTTTGCAGGATATGATGTAGTAGGAACAATAAGAATACCAAAAACAAAGATAAAATATCCAATACTTACACCACTTACAAATAATTCACTTGCAAAAGGTGTTGCAATGCTTGAATCGACATCAGGAGTAAATGAACCAGGTAATACAACAATTTTAGGACATAACTATAGAAATAATATGTTCTTTTCAAAAAATGATAAATTAAAAATAGGCGATAAAATATATATTAAAGATTTAACTGGAAGAGAAGTTGAATACGAAATATATGAAGGTAAAATGAGACAAACAACAGATGGGTCATATATAAGAAGAGATACAAATGGTGAAACAGAAATATCACTATCTACATGTAACGATGATTCATCACTTAGATATGTATTACTTGCAAGAAAAGTAAGTGAAAAATAATTAAAATAATAGTAAAGTAAAAAAATAAAAAGACACTGAAATAAAAAAATATAAATTAAAAATAAGATAGGATTTAATTCCTATTTTATTTTTTATAGATTTTATATAAGACTTAATATATATTAAAAATAATAGATTATATGAAAATAATATGGTCTAAAAGTTAAGCATAATATATATTTAAAACATAACATATAATAACAAATGGAGGTAATATATGAATAAGCTAGATGGAAAAGTAGCAATAGTAACTGGTGGAGCAAGTGGAATAGGTAAAGGAATAGTATCAATATTTTTGAAATATGGAGCAAAAGTTGCAATATTTGATTATTCAGATAAGTTAGATGAAGTAATAAAAGAATTTGCTAAAAAAGGATATGAACTTGTAGGATGCAAAGTAGATATAAGAAATGTAGAAAATGTAAATAAGTCTGTAGAAGATGTTGTTAAAAGATTTGGAAAAATAGATATACTTGCAAATAATGCAGGAGTGATAAGACTTGTAAGTTTTATGGAAATGACAGATGAAACAAGGGATTTCCACTTTGATATAAATATTAAAGGAGCATGGAATGTATCTAAAGCATGCATTAAATACTTAATTGAGTCAAAAGGTGCAATTGTAAATACTGCAAGTGTAACAGGAAATTGGGTTGCAGATCCAGGAGAAGTTGCATATGCAACAACAAAAGCTGCAATTACTGGATTTACTAAAGGATTAGCGGCAGATATGGCACAATACGGAGTAAGAGTAAACTGTGTTCATCCTGGTTATGTACATACACCACTTGTTGATGATATGGCAGAAACTTCTGGAGAGAAAGATTCAGTAATTAATTCACTTGCAAATGCAATACCACTTAAAAGATTAGGAAAGCCAGAAGAAGTAGGAGAACTAGTAGCATTTTTAGCATCAGATGAAAGTGCATATATAACTGGATCAGAATTTGCAATTGATGGTGGATCTACACTTCCTGAAACTAATGCAATGGGAGTATAGTTTTAATTTTAAAAAATCGCAATATTAAAAATATAAAAAGATAGATAAGATAAAATTAAATTAAATAAAACAAATAACATGAAAAATTAATAATTAGAAATTAACCTTAAAAATTATTATTGTTAATACTTGACAGCAAGTATATAATTATAATTGTTAGGTAGGAGAAAATTATGATACTATTATCAGTTTTAGATATGGACATTAATGATATGTTTATACAAAGTATATATAATGCTGAAGAAGCAGGAATAAAAGAATTTCATATAGATGTTATGGATGGTAAATTTGTTAAAAATAATAATCTAGATAATATGTATGAAAAATTTAAAATTATTGACAATATTTCTATATTAAAAAAAGAAGTACATTTAATGACATATGATTTAAAAGAAAGAATAGATGAATATGCTTTAAATAATGTATCAGTAATTACAATACATAAAGATGCTATAGAAAATAATTCACTAGAGGAAATTATCAAATATATTAAAAGCTATGATATACAAGTAGGAATTGCGATAAAACCAAATGAAAACATTGAAGATATATTTCCATATTTAAAAGACTTATCTAAAGTTACTATAATGAGTGTTGAACCTGGAAAAGGTGGACAAACATTTATAGAAGAAACATACAAAAAGATATCTAAATTAAAAAAAGAAATTAAAAAACAAGGATTATATACATTAATACAAGTAGATGGTGGAATAAACGATAGTAATATACAAAAAATATACAAGTCTGGGGCAGATAGTGTTGTAATAGGATCATACTTAGCAAAAGATGTAAAAGATATAAACAAGATTATTTCTAAAGTAGAAAATCTTAAAAAATTAGAAAGCATCTCAAATAATTAAAATATAACAAGTAAAAAATATTAAATTAAATAGGAGAAACTTATGAATATATATATGTATAAAAATTGCAAATGTGAAGATTGCAAATGTGAAAATTGTGGTAAAACACTATTAGAAATTGAAAAATGTGAATGCGGTTGTGAATGTGATTGCAAAGAAAATTGTAATTGCGAAGATTGTAATTGCGAAAATTGCAAATGTGAAGATTGTAAATGCAATTCTAATATAGAGTTATTAAATCCAAAAACTGCAGATACATCAGTTGAAAAACACGTTCCAGTTGTAAATATAGACGGTGAAAATGTAGAAGTGGTAGTAGGAAGTACATTACACCCAATGGAAGAAAAACATTATATTGAATATATAATATTAGAAACTGAAAAAGGAATGTATGTACGTTACTTAAACCCAGGTGAAGAACCAAAAGCTAACTTCACTATACAAAAAGATGAAAAAGTAACAGCAGTATATGAATATTGCAATATCCATGGACTATGGAAAAATGAAATGAACTAATAATGGCTAAGAATAATTAATAACAAAGTTAAAAAAGCTATGTTAAATAATAGCTATATAAATATATATAAGAAGTTATAAGAAATAAAATATAGGAGTATTACAAAAATAGATATTTTTTTGTGATATTCCTTTTTTTGCAAAAAAGATTTAAAATAAAAGCTATAAAAAATATTATAATTAATTTGTAATATATGTATTATATGTTACAAATTAAAATTGTAATATAAAAAAATGAATGCTTATATAATAGGAATAGTAGAAAGTGTACATAAAGTATATAAAAAGAGTATAACCTATTATTCCTATATATATCAATGTGTTTCATTGTGTGTAAAAATTATTTTTTACATCATTTTTACATGAAATATCACATACTTTTTTTTGACAAAGCAAAATTTAGAGCATATATTTAAGTTAACAGTTAAGAAGAAATAAAAAAATAAAAATGAAGAAAGCTTAAAAATATTTTTTTAGAAAAGCATAAAAAAGAAATAAAAAATCCAGACTTAGCTGAAATAAAATACAATATATGGGGGATAAAATGTTAATTAAAAAAAGGGATGGAAAAATAGTAGAATATGATTCAAATAAAATATTAGTTGCAATAAGTAAGGCAAATAGAGAGGTAGAATTAAAAGAAAAAGCAACAATTGATGAAATAAATAAGATAATAGAAAACATAGAAAATAAGTTTGAAGAAGGTGAATATGTAGATATTGAAAAAATACAAGACGAAGTTGAAAAACAATTAATGGAAGTTAAAAAATATGATTTAGCTAAAAAATATATGCTATATAGAGAAAAAAGATCAATAATAAGACAATCAAATACAACAGACGAAAGTATATTAAGTTTAGTTAGAAACACAAATAAAGATTTAGCAGAAGAAAATAGTAATAAAAATTCAGTACTTGTTTCTACACAAAGAGATTTGATTGCAGGAGAAGTATCAAAAGACATAGTCGATAGAATTATGCTACCAGAAAGAATAGTAAATGCACATAATGAAGGAGCAATCCACTTTCATGATAAGGATTACTTCATACAACCAATGTTTAATTGTTGTTTAATTAACATATCAGATATGTTAGATAATGGAACAGTTATGAATGGTAAATTAATTGAATCACCAAAAAGCTTCCAAGTTGCATGTACAGTAATGACACAAATTATAGCAGCTGTAGCATCTAGTCAATATGGTGGACAATCTGTAGACATATCTGCACTTGGAAAATACTTAAAAAAGACATATGACAAGCATTACAAAAAATATTATGAACATAATATTAAAGATGGAAGATCAGAAGAAGAAGCTAAAAGACTTGCAAATGAATTTGCGGAAATAAGAGAAAAAGAAGATTTAAAATCTGGTGTACAAACAATTCAATATCAAATAAATACATTAATGACAACTAATGGACAAAGCCCTTTTGTTACAATATTTATGCATGTAAAAGATGAAGACCCATATAAAAAAGAAACAGCTATGATCATAGAAGAAATATTAAGACAAAGATATGAAGGAATTAAAAATGAAGTTGGAGTATATGTAACACCAGCATTCCCTAAATTAATATATGTAATAGATGAAAATAATTGCCTAAAAGGTGGAGAATATGACTACCTAACAAAAGAAGCAATAAAATGTTCTTCAAGAAGATTATACCCAGACTATATCTCAGCTAAAAAGATGAGAGAAAACTATGAAGGAAATGTATTTAGCCCAATGGGATGTAGATCATTTTTAGTACCATACAAAAATGAAAAAGGTGAATACCAATTTGAAGGAAGATTTAATCAAGGAGTTGTAAGTTTAAACTTACCACAAATAGGAATAATAGCAGACGGAGATGATGAAAAATTCTGGAAACTATTAGATGAAAGATTAGAGTTAGTATATGATGCATTAATGTGTAGACACAATGCACTTAAAGGACAAACTTCTGATTATTCACCAATACACTGGCAATATGGTGCAATTGCAAGACTTAAAAAAGGTGAAAAAATAGACAAATATTTAATGGATGGATATTCAACATTATCACTTGGATATATTGGAGTATACGAAACTACAAAACTTATGACAGGTAAAAGTAATACAACTAAAGAAGGAAAAGAGTTTGCATTAAAACTTGTTAAATACTTAAAAGATACTGCAGCTAAGTGGAGAGAAAAAACAAATATAGCATTTTCACTATATGCAACACCTGCAGAATCATTATGCTACAGGTTTGCAAGAATAGACCAAGAAAAGTTTGGAAATATAAAAGATATAACAGATAAGGGATATTATACAAATTCATATCATGTAGATGTAAGAGAAAAGATATCAGCATTTGACAAATTAGCATTTGAAGCAGAATTCCAACCACTTTCAACTGGTGGATGTATATCATATGTAGAAATACCAAATATGGAAAAGAACTTAGAAGCATTAGAAGAATTAGTAAAATTCATATATGATAATGTACAATATGCAGAGTTTAATACAAAATCTGACTATTGCCAAGAATGTGGATTTACTGGCGAAATAATAATAAATGATGATAATGAATGGGAATGCCCAAATTGTGGAAACAAAGATCACGGAAAAATGAACGTAATTAGAAGAACATGTGGATACTTAGGAGAAAATTTCTGGAATGAAGGAAAAACAAAGGAAATAAAACAAAGAGTATTACACCTATAATATAAATATTTAAAATAATATTAAAAATAATAATTTAAATTGTTAAGAGCTTAAAAAGAGAAATGCAAATATAAAAGAATATGATGTTGCAAATAGAACGGGA
>CABTXJ010000031.1 GCA_902488785.1 uncultured Eubacteriales bacterium
AGCTTCTTCATCTTTTTCAATTAATGCATTTATTCTTACATATATATCTGTTAAATCTTTTATTGGATTTTCAAAAGTATATTCATCTTTCCATAGATTGTACCCTTCTACTAATTTACCAAATTGTGTTCCATAGTCACCTAAGTGATTATCACCTAGTGCATTGTATCCTAAGGCTCTGAATATATTTCTAAATGCAGCTCCTACTACTGTTGTTTTTAAATGTCCTACATGGAATTCTTTTGCTATATTTGGTGATGAATAATCTAATATAACTGTTTTTCCTATATTTTCTTTTTGTACTAAATCAATATTTTGTATATTTTCTAAAACGTTTTTAGAATATTTTTCTCTATCTAAAAATATATTAATATATGGTCCTGTTGCTTCCATTTTAGCTACATTTGGTATTTCTTTAATATCATTTATCATATCTTCTGCTATTTGATTTGGTGCTTTTTTTAAGTCTTTTGCAAGTCTGAAACAAGCAATTGAAATATCTGAACCTATCTTTTCATTTCCCTTGTTTATCATTCCATATATTTCTTGTTCTTCTAGATTGATATTATTTTTTTCTAAGTATTCTTTTAATTTTATATATATTTCTTCCTTATAATCCATAATCTTATTATTCTTCTTTCTATTTACTTTTTTCTATCTTCTATTTCTTATTTTTTATTTTTTCTTCTTTTTAGTTTCCTTGTTATTCATGGCTTTTGCAAGTTTTTGTCTTCTTTCTTCATAAAGGCTTCCACCTATAAATTCTCTAATAAGTGAATTAGATGGAACTAATTCATCTGGTATATCTTCAAAGTATCTCATAAAGCTTACTATTCTTCTTGCTTCACTATATTCTCTTTTGTCTTTTGAAATTTCTTTAAGTAGTGGTATTATGTGTTTTTTTAATACTGCAAGTTCATATATTGCAGATGAATTAAATACAAAATCTGCATTTTCTTGGAATGGGAATATGTTTTTTATTTCTCCTCTTCTTACAGAGTACCACATACCAAGTGTATGTTTTGCTGAGTATCCTCTTGTTTCATTATCTCTTATTGTTCTTCTTATCATTCTTGTATCTGTTGTAGATATTCTATTAAATGAATCAATATTAAGTACAGTTAATGCACTTATATATATTTTGAACTTGTATTTTTCTTCTATTTTTTCTGTTAGCTTATCATTTAAACAATGTATTCCTTCTATTATTAATATCTCGTCTTTGTTTAATTTCATTTTCTTTCCATCATATACCTTGTGTCCTGTATGGAAATCAAATGTTGGCATTTCTATTTCTTTTCCTTCTATTAATGCTTTTAAGTCTTTATTAAATAGTTTTGTATCAATTGCATCAATTGTTTCAAAGTCATAATTTCCCTTTTCATCTACTGGTGTATCTTCTCTTTCAACAAAGTAATTATCTACAGATATTGTTTTAGGTTTTATTCCTATTATTTTAAGTGCACTTGATAATTTTCCTGCAAATGTTGTTTTACCTGATGATGATGGTCCTGCAATCAGTATCATTTTTACATCTTTTTTATTTTGTATTTTTTGTGACAAATCAAATATTTTCTTTTCATGCAATGCTTCTGAAAGAACTATAAGTTCTCTTGGGTCTTTTTTTATTCTTTCATTTAAGTCTGCAATTGTTTGTATTCCTAATAACTTATATACTTCCTGATATTCTTCAAATGCTTTTGCAATTTTTTTAGTATTTTTAAACTCAATTTTTTGCTTAAAGTCTTTTGCATCTGGATACATTACTAAAAATCCATCATTATATTTTTTCAAATCAAATCTTTTAATTTCTTTTGTTGTAGTTGGAAGTATACCATAAAAATAATTAAAATATTTTTCACAATAGTATAATACAACATCTTTTTTATCCTTATTTAAAAGTTGTAGTTCCCCTCTATCTGTTATGAACTTTGAATAAAATACATCTGCTTCTTCTTTAGTCATTCTTTTAACATTAATATCTAATTCTTTTTCTACTATTTCTTGCATCTTAGTTTTTATTTCTTTTAGTAGCTTATCTGTTACAAGCTTATTTCCTATTGTTATATACATCGCATTTGTTAGTTGATATTCCACTTTTATTAACATTTTTGGGTATAACTCATATATTGCTTTAGACATTATAAATAAAAGTGTTCTAATATATATATCTCTACCATCTTTGTTGTATACATTAATTAATTCAACATCAACATTTTCATCTATTTTTGCTATCTTATAGTCTAATCTTTTTACGCTATTATTTACCCTAACTCCAACTATTGGCAAATTATTTTCACTTGCTTTTTCTATATCTTCATTAAATAGTTCTAGTATTGTTTTTCCAACTTCTGCTTCAACCTTTTTCCTTTTTTTGCCTTCTTCTATTATATAATTTACTTTTATTTTCATTTTCACCTCATCTTTTGTTTGATACCATTTTTAAATTTAGTGTTTTAATTTTTATTTTTAATTTTTGCTTTTAATTTTTTTAATTTAATATATTCTTTTTAAATTTTAATTATACTATCTATTATATAACATATACATATTTCAACAATAATATGCTAAGTGCAAGAGTTAAAATTCCTATTGTTTTTATTAAAAAAACCATACTATTCTTACTTCCTATCGGAAAATATTTTCTTGCAATTACTCTAGCATCAAATATCATATATGTTGATATTGCAATTATTATACAGTCTATCATAAATAATATTTCCATATCCAACCATCCTATTTATATATATGTGTATAATATCATATTTATCATATAATTTCTAGTTGACACATATTAAAATCCATGCTATAATAATTTTGTTGTTAATACTTTGTACTTAGAATATTGAAATTTCAACATTCTGATGAAAAAAGCTGAGTTTATACAAATAATATAAAAGCTTCCTAATAGAAAATAGGCGGTTAATTTTAAAAAAAGTGGTGCTTTACTCATATAACTACCAATTATTATTTAGTATAACCTATTTGGTTGTCTCACAGTCAAGTAGTTTTGGCTATTGCAAATGTCATCTATTTGCTCTTATATGCTCTATCAATTAAGGTAGAGCAAATGGTGGCTACTACATTATGTAGTAGCTGCATATTGATACTATCACTCATAATCATTAAAATGATTAAAAAGTTATCAATTAAAAAAGCTGGAAATAATTTCTTTCTATGTAATAAAACATTACAAATTATAATTTACAACTAATTTTTACAAAACTTAAAATATGTTTCATTTATGACAAATATATACGTCGATATTAATATAATACGGCAAATATGTTAATGTTTTAAAAAAAGAAAAGAAAAGAGCAAATAAAAATATAAAAAATATAAAAATATAAAAAGAAGAACAATGTAACCTATTGTAGCTATTAAATAGCATACGTTTTCACTTTCCAAGGTTTAAATCAATCTACCTTTATTTTATGAACAAGAGTATATTAGATGATATTTAACAACTAAAAAAGCAGACTATAATAGTCTGTTTTTTTTATACTTTTTTATTTGCCTGCTAATCCCAGCTAAATGTTAAATAGACAAATAAAAAGGTCACAAATTATATTGCTTTGTGACCTAATATTTTTAATATATTTTAGAACCTGCTGGTATATTATTATCTAGCATTATTAAGTTTAATTGTTCTTCACCATCATATTCATATATTGCAGAAAGTAGCATTCCTTGTGATGCTTCTCCCATCATTTTTCTTTCTGGTAAATTTGTTATTGCAAGTAGTGTTTTTCCTACTAATTCTTCTGCATTATAGTAATTTTTAATACCAGATAATATTATTCTATCTTGTCCTGTTCCATCATTTAAAGTAAACTTTAATAGTTTCTTAGATTTTGGTACTTCTTCGCAGTTTTTAACTTTAACTACTCTAAAGTCTGATTTAGAAAATGTTTCAAAATCTACCATATCTTCAAATAGTGGTTCTATTTTAACTTTGCTTAAATCAATATCTGTTATTCTTTTGCTTTCTACTTCTTTTCCATCTTTTCCTAGTGGTTTCATTGTAGGGAATAATAATACGTCACGTATACTTTCAGAATTTGTATATAGCATTACCATTCTGTCTATTCCTATTCCTAATCCTCCAGTAGGTGGCATACCATATTCTAGTGCTTGTATAAAATCACTGTCCATATCATTTGCTTCGTCGTCACCTTTTTCTTTGTCTTCTAATTGTTTTACAAATCTTTCATATTGATCTATTGGATCATTTAATTCAGAGTATGCATTTGCATATTCTCTACCACCAATAAATAATTCAAACCTTTCTGTAAGTCTTGGGTCTTCTTTCTTCTTTTTAGTAAGTGGTGATATTTCTATTGGATAGTCATATATGAATGTTGGTTGAATTAATGTTTCTTCTACTTTTTCTTCAAATACAAGATTCATTATTCTTCCTCTGCTCTTATCAAATTCTTCAAGTTCTATTCCTAAATCTTCTGCAACTTTTATTGCTTCTTCATCTGTTTGTATTTCATTAAAGTCTATTCCACATACTTCTTTAATAGAATCTGTCATTGTGATTCTTTTCCAACCTTTTGATAGATCATATTTTTGTCCCATATATTCTAATTCAGTTGTTCCAAGTACATTTTCTGCAACATCTACAAATAGGTCTTCAGTTAAATCCATCATATCCTTGTAATCACTATATGCTTCATATAGTTCTATGTTTGTAAATTCCGGATTATGTTTTATATCCATTCCTTCATTTCTAAACATTTTACCCATTTCATATACTTTTTCTAATCCACCAATTATTAGTCTTTTTAGGTATAGCTCATTTGCTATTCTTAAATACATATCAATATCTAATGTGTTGTGGTGTGTAATAAATGGTCTAGCACTTGCTCCACCTGCTACAGTTTGTAGTATTGGTGTTTCAACTTCTAAATATCCTCTTTTTGCCAAGAAGTTTTTAATCTCTCCTAATATTTTTATTCTTTTATAGAATGTATCTTTTATTTCAGGGTTTACTATTAAATCAACTTCTCTATGCCTATATCTTTGATCTCTATCTTTTAATCCTGAATGCTTATCTGGTAATGGTCTTAATGCTTTAGATAATAATACTATTTTAGTTGCATGTATTGTAGTTTCTCCAGTTTGTGTAGTAAATACAAATCCTTCTATTCCAATAATGTCTCCTAAATCATATTTTTTAAAGTCTTTGTAATCATCTCCTAAATCATTTATAGATAAATATATTTGCATTCTTCCACTACCATCTTGTACATGTGCAAATGATGCCTTTCCCATTACTCTTTTTGTCATTATTCTTGCCGCTATTACAACAGTCTTATCTAGATATTTTTTTGGATCTTCCATTATATCACTTATTACATGTGTCCTATTAAACTTAGTTATTTCAAATGGATTCTTTCCTTCTTCTATTAGATTTTCATATTTTTCAAGCCTAACTTTCATTAACTTATCTATATCTTCAATCATATTATTTGTATTGTTATTTGTATTATTTGCCATTTTTCACTTCCTTAATTATTTATTCTTATTTTTGTTTTTATTATTTTCAATTCATATTTTTAATTTCTTCTATTGCCTTATTTAATTGTTTATCTTCTTTATCTTCTTTTTTATTTTCCACTTCTATATCTGGTTTTATTCCAACTTTGTTTATTTTTTCCTTATTAGGTCTTAAATATTCTTCTGTTGTTATCTTAAGTGCACCACCATTTAGTATTGGTGCAATCAAGGTTTGTATTACTCCTTTACCATATGTTGTTTTACCTATAATTTTTGCCTTACCATTATCTTTAAGTGCTGCAGTTAGTATTTCTGAAGCAGATGCAGAATATTCATTAACTAATACTACAATTGGTAATTTTTCAACATTATCATCTTTTGTTTTTATTTCTATTTCTCTATTTTTATTATTTCTAGAAATTAATATTATTTTATTTTTTTCTAAAAACATATCTAATATCTTTCTTGTAGCTTCTAATTCTCCTCCACCGTTAAATCTTACGTCTATTATTAGCTTTTTCATGCCTTGTTTTTTTAGATTATCATATTCTTTTTTAAATGATTTATCTACATGGTCATCAAATGTATTTATATATATATACCCAATATTATCTTCTAACATTTTTGACTTAACATTACTTACTTCTACTTTTTGTCTTTCAACTTCTTTTTCTAAAAGTTCTTCTCCTCTTAAAACAACAAGTTTAACTTTTGTATTTTCTTTTCCTTTAATAATTTTAGGTAATGTTTCAAAATCTTTTGCTGTAACTTCCTTATCGTCTACTTTTAATATCTTATCTCCTGCTTTTAGGTCTTGCTTTTGTGCAGGAGATCCTTCTATTATTTCAGATATTACAATACTGCCATTATCATCTTTTTCTCTTACCATGTATATACCTATACCGTAAAATTCTCCTGATAATATTTCATTTAATTCTTGCCATTCATCTTTTGTATAATATGTTGTATATTTATCTCCAAGTCCTTCAACATATCCTTTAATTGCAGAATCAACTAAATCTTGTTCCTTAATTTCACCTAGATATTTTTCATTTAATATGCCTTTAACTTTTCTTAAATTTTTATTTATTCTATCAAAGCTTTCATTTTGTGTTTTGACATCTCTATTTTTTGCTCCATATATACTTTTATTAATTCTATATGTCGCTATTAAAGAAGATAATAATAATACTATTAGTACTAGTATTATTATATTTACAATTTTATATATTATTTTTTCTAGCTTACTTTCTTCTGTGTTCATAATTTCTCCATTACTATTATATGCTATTTTTGCATATTTTTCAAAGTTTTTATTTTTTATTATTTTTATACCATTTAAAAATGCACTATTTAAAGTTTTCTTTTTCTATATTTAATACCATTTTTACTCTTTCTAAGTATCTTTCATTATTTTTAAATTTAGAGCATAAAAATCCTTCTAATATGTCTATTGCAGATTCCTTATCTAAATCATTTGAAGATAATGCAATTACATTAATATCATCATCTTCTACTCCATGAATTATACTTTCTTTAGAGTATGCAAGAGAGCATCTTATACCTTTAAATTTGTTTGCAGTATATGTCATTCCATGTCCACTTTTGCATATTAGTATTCCTTTTGCACCATCTACATTTTCTTCAATTATTTTTTCACATACTTTTTTTGCAAATATTGGATAATCCGTTCTTTCACTACTATTTGTTCCTAAATCTTCATACTCAATATTTTCTTTTTCAAAATATTTAATTATTTCATTTTTTAAATCATATCCACCATGATCACTTGCTATATATACCATATCTCACCTACTTATTTATAATTATTATTCATAAATTCATAAATTTTTTAATTGCTTATTATTTTATCTTTAAACCATATCTTTTTTAAATATAACTACTGTAGATATATTAGAGTTTTCTGCATATTCAAAACCAACTATATATGATACATTCCTTTTTATTTCTTCTTTCATTGTATCTACGTATAGTTTATATACATCTTCTTCCATTTCTGGTTTTGCAATTAAGTCATTAAATTGTAATTTTAATCTTTGCCCTATTCCTTGTTTTGCTTCCATGTTTTTTAAATATACAATGTCTACTAAATCTAAAACCCTTTCACCATTTTGCTCTCCCATGTATTGTATTAGCTCATAGTTAAAAGGATTATTTATCCTAGTTATATCATTATTTGTTTCATTTGCTTTTTCTTGTATTTGCCTATAATAATTTGCCACATTTTGTATATTTTCTCTTCTTGCATTTCTTATTTTTTCCTGTTTTTCTATCTTATCTTGCTGATATTTAGATACATTAATATCATTTCTAATAGGATTTGCAATTAGATTCATCAAAAGCATAAAAGATATCATTTTATCCATAATGTCTCCTATATATATATATTATATATCTAATCATAGCTATTCTTCAATATAATTAGTTATTATTATTTGTATTGTTATTTTTAAGTTTAGTTAATTAATTACTTAGTTATTAATTAATTTTTCGCAAATAAAAAGCTGGTATATTATACCAACTTCTATAAAAGTAATTATATTAACAATCCAACTTATGTGCTAGTAATATAATTTGATTAGCTATTTTCATAGCATCTCTTATTATATTCTGCAACAATTTCTTTTTCTATTTCAGA
>CABTXJ010000032.1 GCA_902488785.1 uncultured Eubacteriales bacterium
AATAAAAATAAAAATAAAATAATAGAAGTATCTATGCCACTTAAAGAATATAGGGATTTAAAACTGGTAAGTGACGGATTAATAAAAGGACTAGAAGAAAAAGGCATATTAATAAAAAAAGATGAACAAGTAACATATAATGAATTTGTATATAATGATTATAAGACAGATAAAAAAGAAAAAGACTTAATATTAAATAATGAACAACAAAAGGTATATGATAATATTGTAGACTATGTAGAAATGAATATGTATAGTAAACATTTGATATTTGGGGTAACAGGATCTGGAAAAACAGAAATATATATACAACTAATTAGGAAAGCAATTGAAAATGAAAAAACAGCAATTGTATTAGTGCCAGAAATAGCACTAACACCGCAGATAATTGAAAGGTTTACTAAAAGATTTGGATCAAATGTAGGTGTACTACATAGTAGATTATCTAATAGAAAAAGATACGAAGAATGGAATAGGATATTAAGAGGAGAAGCAACAATTGTAATTGGTACAAGATCTGCAATATTTGCACCACTTAAAAATGTAGGAATAATAATTATAGACGAAGAGCAAGATCAATCATATATTTCTGATATGCAGCCAAAATATAATGCAAAAGAAGTAGCAGATGAAATTGCAAAAATATATAAATGTCCATTAGTACTTGGAAGTGCAACACCGCTTGTAGAAACATATTATAATGCAGAAAAAGAAGATATAATATTACATAAGTTAACTAAAAGAATAGGAAAAAATGTATTACCTAAAGTAGAGATAGTAGACATGAAACGTGAAAAAGGAATATTATCTGAAAGAGTAAAAGAAGAATTACTAGAAAACCATAAAAAAGGAAATCAAAGTATACTATTTTTAAATAGGAGAGGATACTCTAGCTTGGTAATGTGTACGAATTGTGGATACACATTCAAATGTAATAGGTGTGATGTATCACTTACATATCATAAAAAGGATAATAGCCTAAAATGCCACTATTGCGGATATACAAGAAAATACCCGGATAAGTGTCCTGAATGTGGAAAGAAACTTAAAAATGCAGGTATTGGAACAGAGCAATTAGAAAAAATAGTAAACAAAGAATTACCAGAACTAAGTACAATAAGGATGGACTTAGATACAATAAGTGGTAAAGTAACACATGAAGATGTAATAAATGAATTTAAAAAAAATAATATAGACATATTAATTGGAACACAAATGGTAACTAAAGGGCACCATTTTCCTAAAGTAACATTATCATGTGTAGTACTTGCAGATAGCATGTTAAATTTTGAAGGATATATGGCAACAGAAAATGCATTTCAAAATATAGTACAAGTAATTGGAAGGTCCGGAAGAGAAAAAGATGGACTTGCAATAATACAAACATACAACCCACAAGATGTTATAATTAACATAGCAAAAGAATCAGACTATGAAAAATATTATAACTATGAAATAGCGGCAAGGGAAACATTAAATTACCCACCATTTAAGGATATAATATCTGTATCCGTGTTATCATATAAGGAAGACAAGGCAATATTTTTTGCTAAGGTAGTTAGAGAAAACTTACAAAAAATGCAATTAAAATTTAAAGAAAAAGAAGAAAGAAAACTTTTAAAATTAGAAGAAATGCCAAAAGACGAAAATATAAAAAAAGAAATAGAAAAAACAAAACAAAATATATATGCACTACAAAATATGATAATCATGCAAGAAACACCATACTATATTAGTAAGATTAAAAACCAATACAGATGGAAAGTAATAATTAAGTGCAATTATAATTCATATATTGCAAAAATGCTTAATTTTATTAAAAAAGAATTAACTAATCAAAAAGATCCACTGATATCTGTAGAGTTAAACCCAAATACAATATAATAGAAGGGAATAATATGAAAAAAGAAATAATTGATCCAAGAACATTAAAAGGTTTTATGGAACTATTACCAAAAGAACAAATAATATTTAATGAAATATATGATACGATAAGAGAGGTATATGAGCTATATGGATTTTTACCACTAGATACTCCTGTAATTGAAAGACAAGATGTATTACTTGCAAAAGCAGGTGGTGAAACAGAAAAGCAAATATATAAATTTAGTAAAGGTGATACAGAGATGGCGCTAAGATTTGATCAAACTGTACCACTTGCTAAATATGTTGCTAAAAACTATAATGAACTTACATTTCCTTTTAGAAGATATCAAATATCAAAGGTATTTAGAGGTGAAAGACCACAACAAGGAAGATTCAGAGAACTATACCAAGCAGATATTGATATAATAGGAGATGGAAAGTTAGACGTAATATATGATGCAGAAATACCAAGTATTATATATTCAATATTTAGGAAATTGGATATAGGAAAGTTCTTAATTAGAATAAACAATAGGAAGATACTAAATGGAATATATGAATATTTAGAATTAAGTAACATATCACAAGAGATTATTAGAATAATAGACAAGATAGATAAGATTGGAAAAGATGAAGTTAAAAAATTACTTTTAGAACTAGTAGAAGATGATGAAAAAGTAGAAAAGATAATGGAAATAACATTAATTCAAGGAAGTAATTTTGAAAAAATAGAAAAGCTAAGAACATTTGGCATAGAAAATGAAAAATACAATCAAGGACTTTTTGAAATAGAAGAAGTATTAAAATATGCTAAAACATTTGGAATATCTGATGACTATATTAAATTTGATATGACAATTGCAAGAGGATTAGACTATTATACAGGAACAGTATATGAAGTATTCATTGAAGGATTAGAAGAAATAGGAAGTGTATGCTCTGGTGGAAGATATGATAACTTAGCAGAATATTATACTGATAAGAAATTACCAGGAGTAGGTATTTCAATTGGACTTACTAGATTATTTGATAGGCTATATAATTATGGAAGACTAAATATAGAAAAAGAATATCAGTCACAAATAATAATATTACCACTTACAAATGATGAAAAATATATTACTAAAAGTATAGAAATTGCAAACTATTTAAGACAAAATAATATATCTTGTGAAATATATTTAGAAGATAAGAAATTAAAACAAAAGTTTAAATATGCAAATAATTTAAATATACCATATACTATAGTAATTGGTGAAGAAGAGATAAAAGACGAATTTTTAACAATAAAAAATATGAAAACAGGAAATCAAGAAAAAATTAAAAAAGAACAAATAATGGATTTGATTTAAAATAATTCTTGTGTTATAATTTGAATATTATTGATATGCGTGAAGAGACGTAAATTTAAAACGGAGGTAAGAAAATGGCAAAATGTGAAATAACTGGTAAAAAAACAACTACTGGAAGAAAATTAAGTATAAACCGTTCTCAAGTAAGTAAGAGAGCTAAAAGACAAGTAAAACCTAATATACAAAAAAGAAAAGTAGTTATGCCAGATGGTACTGTAAAAAGAATGAATATTAGTACATCAGCATTAAGAACAATGAATAAAAGGAATAACGCTGAGTAATAATGAAAAATAGAAAAGAAACAATTAGAATATTAGATGAATTAAAAAAATATTATCCAGAGGCAAAAGGTTCTCTGGATTTTAATAATGCATTTCAACTTGCAGTAGCTGTATTACTTTCTGCACAATGTACAGACAAGAGAGTAAACGAAGTTACACCAAAACTTTTTTCAAAAGCACCTAATGCAACAGAAATGGCAAAATTAACACAAGAAGAAATAGAAAAATATGTTAGACCTTGTGGATTTTACAAGAATAAGTCTAAAAATATATTAAAAATGAGTAAGCAAATAGTTGAAAAACATGGAGGAGAAGTACCTAAAACTATGGAAGAGTTAACAGCTCTTGCAGGTATAGGTAGAAAATCTGCAAATGTTATTATGCTACAAGCATTTAATAACCCTGAAGGCGTAGCAATAGATACTCATGCTAGAAGAATATGTAATAGGCTTGGAATTAGTTATGAACAAGATCCGAATAAGATAGAAAAAGAATTACTTAAGAAAATAGAAGAAAGACAGATACACTATGCTAATCATGTTTTTGTAATATTTGGAAGAGACAAATGTAAGGCAAGAAATCCACAATGTGAAAGTTGTCCTGTTAAAAAAGATTGTGAATATATTAAAGAAATAGAAAAGAATAAATAGCAAAGAGAAAATAAAAAGAAATAAGATAATAAAGAAGAAGTAAAAGTAAAAAGAAAATACATAAAAGAATAAATACAAAATAACACAAAAAAACTGAGAAGAAAAATCTCAGTTTTTTTATTCTTTAAAGAATATTATTCTTTTAATAATATACTAATTTTGTTATTTTTAATTATTTGTTTTTAGAATCTAAATTTTTTCTAATTTCTCTTACATTTCTCCATAAGCTAATTTGCATTAATAATAATTCTAGAACTAGTCTTAAACCTAAGTTTCCAAATATTAATGTAAATAGGAATCCTAAGAAAGATTTAGAAATTAGTGCAAATGATGAAAGTGTAACATATATCATTAATATGATATACATAACTTTTAATATAACTTCTAGTATTAATGAATCAAATGATAAGAAATCATATAATTTTTTTTGCCATCCTTCTAATTTTGTATTTTTGTTTTTATTAATAAATAGAACATATACTAAAATTCCACCTATTATAGCTGCAAGAAATGAAAACATTAACCAAGCCACATTACTTTCCATAGCTGAAAATGTTGATGAACTATACATACTATTACCTCCTTTAATTACTTTAGATAAATAATATCATAAAAACTTGTATGTAACAAGTAAAATAGGCTGAATGGTGAAAATTAAAGAAAATATGAAAGTATAAAATAAAAAAGTTAAAAAAACGCTTGACAAAAAATATAATTGCCACTATAATGCTGTCACTTTAAGAAAGGAAAAACTTAAAGTGGAAGGAGAAATATATATAATTTAATGTTTGAGGAAAATATGAAGGGTGGAAGAAATAGTAAAAAAAATAAAATAATTAGAAAATTATATATAAATTATAGAAAAATTATAACAATAATATTGATTACTTTAACAATAATCACATTTATATATATATTAATTAGAATTAATAAAAGCTATAGTATGAAATCTGAAGATTCAATTGAATTTAGTAAAAATTATTATCTTAAAAATACAAAAGAAAATAATATGTTTATACATTTATTTGATAAAAATAATATAAATAATAAAAATAGTAATAGTTATATAATTCAAAATACTCCAAAAATAAAAGTTCAATTTTTAAAAATCTTAAAACAATATAATTCAAATATTTTAATTAAAAATATATCTTTTAATATAAAAGAAAATAAAAATCAAAGAATATGTATAAAAAATATTTTTGAAATGGAAGATGATGATTATAATATAAGTCCCCAAAAAGTATATGATTCATTAAAATTTGAAGATAAAGAAAATATTAAAAAATACTATTTAAAATTAAATCATAAAAATCCCCAAAACTATGATTTTAATTATAAAAAAATAATTGCTTCTGATTTTAAAAAAATATATTTAAAAGATATAGATAGTATTAAAAATACTATGACAAAAATATTTTTAGATAATCTACATTTAAAATATATCCCCGAAAAACATGTAGTAAAAAGTACAAAAGAGAAAAATAATGATTTTGAATATTCAAATTGGTCTATATATTTTCCAAAAACAAATGAAAATTATAATATATATGAAACTGTTTCCAATGAGGTATTAAACAAAGGTATAGGGCATTTTTCTGAAAGCAAAAAAATTAAAGGAAATATAGCACTAGCAGGACATAACAGAGGATACAAAGTAAACTCATTTTCACATCTTAAAAATATAAAAGAAGGTGAAGAAATATACTATAAGTATAGAAAGGAGATATTTAAATATATAGTTAGTACAAAAGAAAAAATATCAGAATATGATTATTCTAAAGTTGAAAGAACAGGTGATTTCTTAACATTAATAACTTGCGTAGAAAATAGACCAGAATTGAGACTTTGTGTAACAGCTATAAGAAAAAAGCCCTAGATTGTTTAATATTTATTTACCAAATACAAAAGAAAATAAAATTTAAGTAAAATTTAGATAGATAATTAAGTTTAAGTGAAAGAAAAGTAAAAAAATAAATGAAAATTAAAAAAATCTAAAATATAAAATACTAATGAAAAAATAATAAAAATAAAAGTGATTAATAAGATTTAAGAAAGGTTTAAAATGAATAAAAAAGAAAATAATAATAGCAATAACAAAAAAATAAAAAGTAAAAACAAATATATGTTATATTTAATGGCTCTTACTATTGCTTTGCTTGTTGTTGGTATATCAAATATTAATGTATCAAAAGCTAGTGAAGAAGTTACAGTTACCGCAGAACACGAATGCCCAATATTATTAAAAAAAGGTAGTGTAAGAATTGGAACATCATTTGCAACAGCTAATATAAATGGTGTAAATTATCCTGCATATTGTTTGGACGTAAACAAAAAAGGAGTTGGTGAAAATTTAAAAAGCTATAAAGTGAAAATAGGAGAAACAATAGATAATCAAGGTGTATATAGAGCAATAATAAATGGATACCCATATGTATCATTAAAGGAATTAGGAGTTGAAACTAAAGAAGAGGCATTCACTGCAACAAAACAAGCAGTATATACAATGCTATATAATAGGAATATAAGTGAATATTCTGCGATTGATACTACAGAAGGAAAAAGAACATATGAAGCATATAAGAAAATAGTGGAAAAAGCAAGAAATAGTAGAGAAAATTATGATCAAGGAACTATAAAAATTGAAGAATTATCCGATTGGGAAGTTATAGACAATAAGTATTTAAGAAAAAAAGTGATAGTAAAATCAAATAAAAAAGGTGATGTTAAGATTAATTTAGAATCTGATCTTAAAACTATAAAACTAACTAATTTAAAAGGTGATATTAAAGATGAATTTAAATGTGATGAACAAATGTATTTAACAGTTGGAATAAAAGAACTTAAAAATAATGGAAAAATAGTTATTAATGCAAAAGGTAGCTTAGTTACAAATCCTATATTATTTTCAAAACCAGAAAAAAATGAAAATCAAGAATATGCTATATCTGGTATGAAAGTAAGAGGAAATGTAGAAACTAAAAAAGAAATAATATATGAAAAAAATAATACTAGAATAAGGCTTATAAAAATAGATGGTGAGAGTAAAGAACCGTTAGATGAAGTAGAATTTAAAATATTAGATGAAAATAAAAAAGAAATAGGAACATATATAACAGATATAAATGGTGAAATCATATTTGAAGATCTTGTGCCTGGAAAATATTATTTGTTAGAAACAAAAAGTAAAGTAGGATATTTAAAAGCAGATGAACCAGTTGAAATAGATGTAAATTATAATGAAGATATTACAATAAAAGTTGATAATACTAAAATACCTAAGATTGAAAAAACACCTAAAGAAAAGAGGATAGAAATAAAAAGATTGCCAAGAACAGGTTGTTAAAAAATCTAATAGAAAATAAAGAAAAATTAAAATTTAAAAATTCAAAATAAAAAATATAATTATAATAATAGATTAAAAATAATATAGTTACATAAAAACTATATTATTTTTAATATTTAATAAATTAACAAAACTAATTTAGTATTTTCAAGGCACTAAAAAACAGATATATAATTTCTTTACATAATGCTATAATTATGTTATAATTATTTTATCTTATTTATACATTATTGTTTAAAGATAAAATATATTGTGATATAGAA
>CABTXJ010000033.1 GCA_902488785.1 uncultured Eubacteriales bacterium
AGTAGTATAATGTCTAATATGCAAAATTCAGTAAGTGGTATGATTGAAAATGAAGATATAAAAAAAATATCTCCAGGTGCTCATGAATATATAAAAAAACAAATGCAAGAAATAGACAAAGAAGAATTTACAAAGAAAACATATAATGAAATAAATAAATATAGAAAAAAGATATATTGGATAAGATCTGGAATAAAAGTTATAATATTTGTAGGAGCAGCACTTTTAATATTAAGAAAAGAAGTTAAAATTAGATCAGAAAAAGAAAAAGAAAAACTTGCAAAAGAAGTAATAAAAGAAAAAGCAATTGGTCTTAAGGAATTGCTAAGATGGCCAAAAAAAATACCTAAATTAGTATATTATATTTTAGGTTTTGGTATACTTTTAATAATAATAATACCACAAGTTGCAGATAAGTTTGTAAATATAGATCAGATAGCAGATACAATATATAAAAAGGGTATGAATAAGAAAAATATAATATTTGTATACTCGTATATAGCTATAGTTAATTCTTTTATAGAAGAATTAATGTTTAGAGGAATAGGATATATAGAACTTAAAAAGCATATACCTGAAAAATATGCATGTAGCATATCTGCAATGCTATTTGCACTATATCATATAGCAATAGTAAATGGAGCGGTAAATATATGGCTTACAATACTATCTGTAGTAGCACTATATATTGCAGGAGTAGTATTAAATAAGATGGATAACAAAACAGATACAATAATACCAAGTTACATGGTTCATTCATTAAGTAATTGGATTTTAAATATAATAGGTTATTTAATTGTATTTGTATAAGGAGTAGATTATGAGAAGAGCAGAAGATATGTTAAGATGGTTTAAACTAACTAGAGAAGTAAATAGAATAGGATATACAGATCATAAGGTAAAAAAACTTTTTAAAGTAATAGAAAACAATTTAACACCGGGCGAAGAAGTAAAAATTGTATTTCCAATAGTTGAAGGACAAGTTTCACCATTTTTTTATAAGTTTTGGAATTTTTGGGGAACAATATCAGCAATAGCTATTACAAATAAGGGAATAATAATTTCAAATATAAGCGGTGTTATAATTAAAATTAAAAAAGCAAAGACAATAAAATTAGACTATTTAAATGATATATCTAAACAAGACAGAATATTTTTTACTACAATAAATATTGATACAGTAAAAGAAACTTTAGATTTAACAATAAGAAAAAGAGATGCTAAAAAATTATATACTTTAATTAGACATGTAGTATTAGAAGAAAATAAGATTGAAGATGAAACTAATATATTAGGTAATAATGTAAATAAGGAAAAAGAAAAAACTGAAGCAAAAGAAGAAAAGCAAAATGAAGAACAAGATAATACAGATACTAATCTAGATGAAATATAATAAAAAATAATTAGTTAAATATATATTTAACTTATACATAATTAAATAATTATGGAGATAATATGTTAAAAAAGAATAAAAAAAATGCAAAGAATAACTTAAAAGAAAAGATGAAAGAAATTAAAAAAATTGATGATAATCTTTTTGAAAAAGAAAAAAAGAACAGTAAAAATATTAATAATCAAAATAATAAGAAAAATAATACAAAAAAGAATAAAGAACAAGAAGAAAAATTAGAATTATTTAGTGATGATAATGTTGAAATAGTAGAACTAAATAATAATGTTAAGTCATCAAAAATGGTTAAAAATAGTAAGAAAGCTACATTAACTAAAGATGAAATAATTGCAAAAGAAAAAAAGGTTGATGAAAAAATACAAGCAGAAAAAGAAGTTAAAAAAAATATAGAAAAAAAAGCAAAAGAAAAAGAAAGTAATGAATATACAGAAGATACGCTTTTTAATAGTGATTTAGATGATAATTTAAAAGAAATAGATATAGAAACAAATGAAGAAACAAAAGAAAAATTAGGATCTGAAAAATTTGTAACACAAAGATTAGAAACTATAACAGATGAAATGATTGAAGAAAAGAAAAAACAAGAACAAGAAAAAGAGAAGGTACAAAAAAGTAGGATTGAAAAATTAAGTAAAAAAGGGATAGAAGCAGTATCTAGAAGATTTAAAATAACAGAAAATTATATGAAAGACTTGAAGGAGTCTATGTTAAAAGATGCAATATCTATTATATTTTCAATATTATTATTTATAATTACATATTATTTATGCAGAAATTCTAATGTACAAGGAGATAAGTTAAAAATAATAGCAGTTATTTTAGAAATAATGTCAATTGCAATATTAGAAATTAGCTATAGAAAAGAACATATAGGCTATTTTATACGAGGAATTGAAATATCTGCTATATCATTTATATACATATATTTTATAAATATGTTAGAATATGTAAATGCAGGTAAAAAAATATATATGCTACTACTTATATCAATTGTTATATATTATATATTAAAAATGATTTTAACAAAAAATATTATAAAAGAAAAAAATTATAATAAATATATAGACATTAAGGAAATTACTGAAGATAATATAGATAATGAATAAATTATAAATAAACAATAAAAAATAAAAACAATAAGAAAAAATATAAAATTATTAATATACAAAGGAGAAAAAATGGTAAACGAAAATGAAGTAAATGAAAGATTAAATAATCCAACTGAAAATATAGCAAATGAAGTTGAAAACAATGAAAAGGTTCCTATAATTTGGCAACCATGGTTTTGGCTAATAGTAGTATTTGGTTTAGCTGTTGCTATAATAGTAACACTAGGAATACAAAAAGCTAAAATTGATGCAAGAAAATTAAATGTTAATAATAAAAACACAAAAATAGAACAAGTTATTTATTAAAAATAACTATATTAATATGTTGTATTTAAAAGTGGCTAAATATATGTTCTAGCTACTTTTTAAATTGCAAAAAGTATGTAATGGTGGTATAATATATTACGTTACACAAAAAAGAAAAAAATAATATGAGCAATATAATATATTATTATATTGTGTTGCATTATATTATATTATATAAAAGAATATAAAATCTAATAAAGAAAAGAGATAAAAAGTGGAAAAATATAATGAAAAAATAAGAAATATAGCAATAATTGCACACGTTGATCATGGAAAAACTACACTAGTTAATGAATTATTAAAACAAAGTGGAGTTTTTAGACAAAATGAAGAAATACAAGATAGAGTAATGGATTCAGATGATCAAGAAAAAGAAAGAGGAATAACAATACTTTCTAAAAATACAGCAGTAATGCATGATGGTATTAAAATTAATATAGTAGACACACCGGGACACGCTGATTTTGGAGGAGAAGTTGAAAGAGTTTTAAAGATGGTAGACGGAGTAGTATTATTAGTTGATGCATTTGAAGGGACAATGCCACAAACAAGAACTGTACTAAAAAAAGCGTTAAATTTAGGACTAAAACCAATAGTTTTAATAAATAAAATTGATAGACCAGGAGCTAATCCAGAAAAAGCATTAGATAGTGTATTAGACCTATTTATTGACTTGGGAGCAGATGAAGAACAATTAAACTTCCCTGTAGTATATGCATCAGCAAAACAAGGTGTTGCAAAACTTAATATGGAAGATGAAGCAGTTAATTTAGAACCACTATTTAAAACAATAATTGAAGAAATACCAGCTCCAACTTGTAATATTGATGGTGACTTCCAAATGTTAGTATCAAATATTGACTATAATGAATATGTAGGAAGAATAGCAGTAGGTAAAATTGAAAGAGGTATAGTAACTAAAGGAATGCCTATAACAGTTGTTAAAAGAGATGATACAAAGAAAAATGCAAATATTACTAAACTATATGTATATCAAGGATTAAACCAAGTAGTAGTAGAAGAAGCTGAAGCTGGAGATATAGTTGCAATATCTGGTATAACAGATATTAATATTGGTGAAACAATTTGTGATACAAATAATGTTGAAAAAATTGACTTTGTAGATATAGACGAACCAACACTTTCTATGACATTTAGTGTAAACAATGGTCCACTAGCAGGAAAAGAAGGTAAATATATTACTTCAAGACATATAAAAGAAAGATTAGAAAAAGAAGTTGAAAGAAATATATCACTTAGAATAAAACCAACAGATAAGGCTGATTCATTTGAAGTATCAGGAAGAGGAGAACTTCACATAACTGTTTTAATTGAAAATATGAGAAGAGAAGGATTTGAATTATTAGTTTCTAGACCAAAGGTTATAATGAAAGAAGTAGATGGTGTACTTTGTGAACCAGTTGAAAGATTAGTAATAGATGCACCATCAGATGCAGTAGGTACAATAATTGAAAAACTTGGAAGAAGAAAAGCAGAAATGCTTGATATGCAACAAGGAACAGATGGATTTACAAGATTAGAATTCTTTATACCTGCAAGAGGATTAATTGGTTATAGGTCAGAATTTTTAACTGATACTAGAGGAAATGGTACAATGAATCATACATTTGAAAAATTTGCACCAGCTAAAGGTGAAATACAATCTAGAACTAGAGGAACAATTGTAGCATTTGAATCAGGTAAGGCTGTAACTTATGGATTGTTTAATGCACAAGATAAGGGTGAATTATTAATAGGACCTGGTACAGAAGTATATGAAGGTATGATAGTTGGAATAAACTCTAGAAATGAAGATATAGCAGTAAATGTATGTAAAGAAAAACATCTTACAAACACTAGAGCTTCAGGTTCAGATGATGCTTTAACACTTGTTCCACCACTAGAGTTTTCACTTGAAAGATCATTAGAATTCATAGCAGATGATGAACAAGTAGAAGTTACACCAGAAAATATTAGACTTAGAAAGAAAATACTAAATAACAAAGATAGAGAAAAAGCAAATAGGTCTAAGAAATAATCAGGAGATTAAATGGAAAAAGAATTAAGTAATAGTGAAATATTTCAAAATATAGAAGAATATGCGTCGGAAAACCATGTTCCGATTATTAGAAAAGATGAAATATTATATTTAGAAACACTAATATCAGAAGTAATTGCTGAAAAGAAAGAAACTTTCAAAAAAGCAATAGAAGAAAAAAATAAAAATAATGAAAAATCAGATATATTAGAAGATGAATTTGTATTTAATATATTAGAAATAGGAACAGCAATAGGGTATTCTTCTAGTAAGTTTGCATTCATAGATAATAGTATATATATTGATACAATAGAAAAAGATATTGGAAGATGCGAAATCGCAAAAGAGAATATACATAAATTAGGAAAAAACTTAAGTATCAATATAATTAATGGTGAAGCTCAAAATGTTTTAGATCAACTTATTAAAAAAGGTAAAAAATATGATTTTATTTTTATTGATGCAAATAAAAGTAAGGATAAAGACTATTTTATACAATCTGAAGAATTAATAACAGATGATGGAATAATAGTATGTGATAATATATATATGTCAGGATTAATATCTAAAGAAGAAGAAGAAGTGCCTAAAAAACATAGAACAATATATAGGAATATTCATGAATTTTTAGATTATATAAATGGAAAAACAGACTTTAAAACAGAACTTGTTGATATAGCTGATGGTTTAACAGTTAGCTATAAGATATAGTAAAATAAATATTTAGTATATAAAATAATATTAAATTTAAGTTAAAAAAATTACAATTAATACAAAAAAATTGAATACATAAATTTAAGATGATATATTAAATATATAGTAAATAAGAAAAAAGAAATTGAAAAGAAAGAGAGTGACTTATGAAAAATATATTTAAAAAAGTTTCAATAATATTAGTAGCATTGTTAGTAATAGGAACAATGTCATATGCAAGTACTCCTTTGGCAATAAATGGGCAAGGAGTTGATAGTTCATTACAAACACAAAATAATATGCAACCATCATCATCTTCTTCAATAACTAGAACTACAACACAATCTACAACACAACCAGGAATAGTAGAACAACCTGCAGGACAAACAAATGGAAGTACAACTATATTATCTGAGAACAAAGAAAAAGAAGATGAAAAAGAAAAAGCAGATAATCTACCACATGCTGGAGCAAGTTTAACTGCATTTTATGCAATAGCAGTACTTTCAGTAGTTGCTGGAGTAATGTATACAAAAGCTAGAAATTAGTATGTTAAAATAAAAAAGTAAATAATATTATTTAAGAAGAAGACCTAGATATGGGTCTTTTTTTAAGTATATATATATATACTTAAAGGATTAAATAAGTAGAACTATAATGAACTAGAATTACTAAAATATGTAAAAGAAACTTAATATATACAATCGTAAAAGACATAAATATGGAATATATTGATTTAAACAACAAAAAGAAAGACGCCTATAGATAGACGTCTTTTTGTCAGTAGTTTTGTTTGTTAATTAGTTATCCAATTACTCTCCATTTTCTTGAAACTCTTATGTATCAAGGTTTGTAGAGTGTAATTTTATGGTGAGCCAGAAGGGATTCGAACCCCTGACCCCAGGCTTAGAAGGCCTGTGCTCTATCCAGCTGAGCTACTGACCCATAACTATAATATAAATTATAATACCTATAAGTTTGTTTGTCAATAGTTTTTTTGATGAATTTGACAGAAATTATGATTAATAGTATAATAAATTATGTAAAGTATATTTAATTTATATTATTTTAAGCTATTACTATAGCTTTAAAGAATTTGAAAATATTAAAGAGGTGTTAATATGGAAGCAGCAAAAAGGAAGACAAATATGAGTAAAGGAATGGATAGACAAAATATTTCATCTAAAGACTCCGCAATAATGCATAGGATTTATGAAGATTTAGAAAATTTTTCTAATGGAAGAAGAGATTATATACCATGCTTTAAAGAAGAATTTGGTAAGCTTAAAAAAATAGTTATGTATTACCCTTATACAGAAGTAGTGATTGACTATGAAAAAAATACTATAACCATTAATGGAAAAAAACAACATGTACATTTTTGCGATGTTATGCAAGGAAAAATTTTTAAAGAATATAATAATTATAAAAAAGGACTATTAGATATGGTCAGAAAAGATTTATTATATTTTCCAGATAGAAGAATTTCTCAAAGATTTTTTAAAGGTGAAATGGTAGGAATATCCATAGATAGTCCTAGATATGGTAATGCAAAGATAAGCAAATCTATGATTGAAATAGAAAAGCAAATAGCATTTAATATTGAAGAAGGCAATAGAAAAATAGTAAAACAAAAAATTGTTAAACATGCAGATAATATTGTAGATAATGCAATTATATATTTTGCACTTAAGAAGATGGGATACAATAAATAGTTTAAAATATTATAACGAAAGGAAAGGAAATATTTTCAAATAATTAAAATATAGTAAGATTAAAAAAAGAGGTAGTAGTGAAGTGAACCCAAATTGTTAGACAAATTAGTTTAATAAGGAGGGTTCATTTTTATGTCAAAATACACAAACGAATTTAAAATAAAAGTTAAAAGAAAAAATAATTAAATACTAATTAAAATAATTAAAAAAATAATATTATATGTTATAATATTAATATTACAGAATAAAAGGAAGAGAATATGTCAATAAAAAATTTAGAAGATTTAAAAAAACAATTAGAAGCAGAAGGAATAAAATTTGAGGAAAAGAAAACAAAAAATGAAAATATAGAAACTAAGAAAAGAGAAATAAAAAAAGAAGAAGAAGAGAAAAAAGAAAAAGCAGAAGTAGAA
>CABTXJ010000034.1 GCA_902488785.1 uncultured Eubacteriales bacterium
GTGTAGTTCAATGGTAGAACCCCAGCCTTCCAAGCTGATGATGAGAGTTCGATTCTCTCTACCCGCTCCAAGATATAGCAACCAGTTATCTGGTTGTTTTTTTATTATTATTAAAACAATTAAAAACTCAATAAAAAACTGAGACAAATCTCAGCTTTTTTTAAATATTAATTATTATTATTATTGCCATTGTTATTATTATTGCTACTGTTATTGCTATTATAATTTAACTAACTAATTAATTAATTGTTAATTAATTCTTTGTTTCTTTTTAGAAATTATATTAGTTAATATAATAAATAGTAGGGAGAAGCATAGGATTATGATGCCATTTAATAATATTGGCTTTAAGTTTTCATAGTTCATTACTTCAAGAGTTTTTACTGCCTCATTATTCCTTACATAATAATATGATGGAAGTACATGTGCAATTTTTAATACATAATCTGGTATCATTTCAATTGGTGCAAATACTCCACATAGGAAACTTGAACCTAACGCTATTACATTAACCACACCATCTATTGCACCCCTATTTTTAATTACTGTACCTAGAAGAAACGCTAAAGAAGTCGCACATATAGTAAATAGGAAGGAGTTTAATATATATATTAGCCCCTGTGGTGTATACATAAAGTCACCTATTAATACTAAACTAACTACTACGAAAAATGCCCATACTACTAATGAAAATAATATATTTGAAGCAAGAAGTTGCTTATTAATCTTTTTGTAATTTGTACTACTTATTATAATTCTCTTTTGAATCTTTTGATTCTTAAAACTTGTTAAAACTACGCATATTATATATATCAAAGATCCAAGGAGACTATAGCTTACAAAGTTATAATATACTGTTGCTCTATTTAAAATTTTATTATCAACTTTAGAAGTTAATTTAACTTCACTTTGCTTATTCAATGTTTCGTTTATCTTAGTTATAAGCTCATTTTCGTCTTCTATATATTCATTATATGTATTAGCAACTTTAATATATTTTTTTAGTAGCATCTCAGTAAGAGAAGCCTCATAGTTACCATTTGTTTTAATTTTTAACTCTGGGTTTTTACCAGCTAGAAAATCATTATTATAGTTTTTAGGTATATATATTATATAATTTACATCCCTATAGAAAAGAGCATCACTTATGGCATTTTCATTATCTTTTAATTTTACTACATTGCAATTATCATTTAGGTATCTAATCAAATCCTTAGTTATGCCTTTTTCTTCATCTTCATTTTCTATGTATATATCAGGCTTTATTGAAACAAAATCATTGTTTGCTTCCTTACTAGACATTATAGAAACATTAAGTATTACAAGTATGGCTATATACATTATTACAAGGAACCTATTCTTGCTTAATATTTTTAAGAATGCTTTAAATGTATTCATATTTTTGCCTCCTTAAACTAATATATGAGATAATTATTAGTATTAAAGAAAATACTAATAGACTTTTAATATTATAGAAGTATCTATCTAAAGTGTCATAGTAATATAGTGAGTAGAAGCCATCTGTTATCATATTTGCAGGATTAATCTTGTTAAGTATTGGAACATTTTTATCTACTACATATTTCATTGTAATACCCATCATACCAGATAGGAAGCACCCAAGCATTGTTATAATTATAACTATTCCGGTCTTCTTATTATAGTCACCTTTTAATGTACTTGAAACCGCAACTCCTAATGAAAGACCCGCAAAACTTCCTAAAAATGTTAATAATATTTGTAATGGTAAGTTTGGACCAAAGTCAAATTTTAGAACAAATATTATATATACAAATAGTAGGGCAAGCCCTATTAGTTGTGCTATATAACTTGCAAGTACACTACTTAAAATTAGCTTACCTTTAGAGGCAGATGAAACAGAAACACGCTTACCTTGTTTTGTCATATTAGCTAATATCTGATTCATTGCAGCACAACCTAACATTCCACCATAAAGGCAGGCCATAGCAATTAATGTATAGAATTCTATTTTTGTATAGCTTAAATTATTACTTGATATATTTTTAAGAGTTACTTTACTATCCTTATACTTTTTAATTATATTATTTGCGATAGATTTACCATTTACATTGAAGTTGCCTTTTTCGATTTCTTTTTTCACTTCTTTTTCAGTTAAATTACTAACAATATTACTTGTTTGAATAATTTCTTCAGATACATTTTTAATTATTGTTTCACTAACATTGCTTTTAGAAAAAACTAATTTTGGTTCATCATCTACTAACTTGATATATCCTTTAATTTTTTGTTCTTCTAAAAGCTTTTTAGCTTCTTCTTCATCTGTATATTTTGTATTAAACAATCTATCATCATTAGTAGAATCACTTAATTCATCAAAAGCTTCTTTAAAAACTTTGTTTTTGTCAAGATTCTCATTTTGTACAATTGCAACATCAATTACTTTTAATTTGTCGTTTTTTTCTATATCTGAAAATGCCATATTGAAAAAAGTTACAAGTATGATAGGAAAGGCAAATGTCCAAAACATAAGTGGTTTGTTTCTAAAAAGTGTTTTTAATGAATATTTTAAATTATGAAAAAACATATTTAATCACGAAGCTCCTTTCCTGTAAGTTCTAGGAATACGTCATTTAAAGTAGGCCTTTCTGAATAGATCTTATTATATTTAATATTATTATTTCTTAGATATTCCATCATTTCAGTAATGTTATTTTTACCACTATTATATGTGACATGTAATATGTTATTAGAATATTTAACTTCGTCTACATTATCTAATTTTTGTATTTTAGGAATGAAAGAAGTATCAAACTCTGACATTTCTACAGTAACTTTTTCTTCTATATTAGAAAGTTCTTTTAATTCATCAGCAGTACCAGATGCGATTAGTTTACCCTTATCTATTATTATTATCCTATCACAAATTAGTTCTACTTCTTCCATATAGTGAGTAGTGTATACAATAGTAGAACCATTATCCCTTAATGTTTTAATACCATCTAATATATTATTCCTACTTTGCGGGTCAACAGCAACTGTTGGCTCGTCTAAAAAGATTAGTTCTGGCTTATGTGCAATACCACATGCGATATTTAGTCTTCTTAATAATCCACCAGATAGTTTTTCAGGATAGAAGTTTTTGAAATTTTCTAAACCTACTAAATGAATAGCATCTTCTACATATTGTTTTCTTTTGTTTTTATCAGAGATATATAATCCACAAAAATAATCAATGTTTTCATAAACAGTAAGTTCATTAAAAACAGATACATCTTGGAATACTACTCCAATTTTTGCTTTTAAATCATATGAATCAGGTTTCATTTCCTTTCCAAATAATTTAATACTACCATTATCAAAATATAATAAAGATAGTATGCAATTAATAGTAGTAGATTTACCAGATCCATTAGGACCTAAAAGACCAAGTATTTCACCTTTTTTAACTTCAAAGGATAGATCATCTACTGCTGTTAAATCTTTGTACTTTTTGGTTAAGTTTTTAACCTCAATAATATTTTCCATGAAAATCTCCTTAAATATATTAATGATTACTCATTACTTTCATTATATCATCCATAATTGAAAACTAAATAGAATTTATATATTTATATATTTTTTTATTAAATTTTTTCCATAACCAATATCGCTACATTTAATATTCCGATTAAATATCATTTTACAAATATACAGTAGTACTATATAATTTAAGTGTAGAAGAAATAACATAAAGTAAAATATTAAAGATAGAAAATATTATAAATAGAGAAAAAATATATGAAAAATAATTTAAATGATATAGAAAAAGTAGCAGGATGTATTGTGCTATATAAAAATGTTGGAATATCATCTAGAAAAGAAATAGATAAGGTATCTAGAATACTTGAAACTAAGACAGGACATATTGGTACATTAGATCCAAATGCAAGTGGAGTATTGCCTTGCCTAATTGGCAAAGCTACAAAGCTTTCTAACTATCTAATAACACATAGAAAAAAATACTATGTAGAATTTGTTTTAGGTTATGAAACAGATACATTAGATTTAGAAGGAAAAATAGTTTTTAAAGATGATAATTTGAATAATGATAGTTATTTGAAATATACTGATGAGGAGATAATAGAAGGTATACTAAAAGAAAAAGGCAAAAAGAAACAAATACCACCAGTATTTTCAGCTAAAAAAATAGATGGAAAAAAACTATATGATATTGCAATTAATGACTATGATTTGGCATTAGAGCTAGCTACTAAAAGAGCCAAAGATATTACTATATATGATATACAAGATATTGTAATTAAAAGAGAAGAAGGTGGAAGTAATATTAAGATATCATTAAATCTAGAAGTATCAGGTGGTACATATATAAGGGCATTTGTAAGAGATGTAGCATATAATTTAGGCACATATGCAACAGTAACTAAATTAGAAAGAACAAGTGTAGCTAATATGACAAAAGTAGATGCAATAGTATTAGAAGATGATATTAGATTAGAAGGATTAGAAAAAGAATTAGAAATAGAAAAAGAAAAAAAGATAATTTTAGATAATATAATACCTGAAGAAGAACTATTAAAAGAGGTAACAGAAAATAGTATATATATAACTGAAGATAGAATAGATAAGTTTTTAAATGGATTAGATACAAATATGGAAACTAGATATGGCAAATACTATGAAGATGGTATATATATAGTATATTTTAAAAAGGAAATTGTAGGTTTAGGAATTGTTAAAAATAATAATTTGAGAAGAGACTATATAGTAACTAAGTATGATAAGTGATGGTAATTATGAAAATATATGAAGCAATAGCTGAGGCTAAAAAAATATTAGAAGAAAATAATATAGTAGATGCAGATCTTAAGGCAAAGGAGATAATGCAATATTATTTAGAAATGGAACCTAAAGATATTATTAAAAATTACAGGAATGAATATGATTTTACAAAGTTTTTTGAAATGATTAAAAAGGTTTCTAAAAATATACCTTATCAATATGTTATTGGTAAAGCTTGGTTTTATGGAAAGGAATATATTGTAGATGAAAATGTATTAATACCAAGGATAGATAGTGAAATACTAGCACATGAAATTATTTCAAAAGTGCAAGATATAGAAGATAGTGGAATGGAAGAAATAGAAGTTCTTGAAATAGGTACAGGAAGTGGAGCACTTTCAATTACAGCTGTAGAAAATACAAATGCAAATATACTTGCAGTAGATATATCAGAAGGAGCAATTGATATTGCTAAAGAAAATATGAAATTACATGGTATAAAAGAAGATAGGATGGATGTAATATTATCTGATATATACGAAAATGTAGAAGGTAAATTTGATATAATATTTTCAAACCCGCCATATATTAGAAGTGGTGATATGAAAAACTTAGATAAGGATGTATTAAAAGAGCCACATTTAGCATTAGATGGTGGGGAAAGTGGACTAGATTACTATATTAAAATAATAGATGGTGCCAAAGATTATTTAAAAGAAAATGGATATATCATATTTGAAATAGGATATGATCAAAGAAAAGATATTGAAAAAATTGCAAAAGATGCAGGATATACAAGTGTTGAATGTATAAAAGATATGGAAAATAGGGATAGAGTAATTATAATTAGGAAGTAATTAATATGAAGAATTTTTCAAATGAAGTTAAATCAGAAATAATGGAAAAATATTATGAAAAAACATATAATGATATGATCAAAACAGCATCATATATATATGGATATTTTATGTGCTCAAATGAAGAAAAAGATATTATTACCATATCTTCTAAAAACATTGAAGTACTACTATTTTTAGAAACACTTTTAAAAAAGTATAATGCAAAAGCAGAAATAGAAGAAAGGTCTAAAATTGGATCAATAATAATAGAAAAAAGAGAGATAATAGAAAAGTTAGTTGCATTTGATGAATTTGAAAAAGATGAAAAAAGTTTTTTGGCAGGAATGTTTTTAGCAGGAGGTAGGATATCTGACCCTGAAAAAGAATATAATTTAGAAATTAGATATAACAAGAAAAATGAAGAAAAAATATATGAGGTACTAAGTGATAATGTACTTTCTAATTTCAAAAAACAGGAAAATCCAAATATGATATATACAAATTTAGGAGATAATATAGTATCTTTTATGGCATATCTTTTTCTTACTAAATCACTAATTACATTTGAAGATATTAGAATAAGCAAAGATGTTAAAAATACAATAAATAGGCAAGTAAACTTTGAAATGGCAAATTTAAGTAAGAGTATTGAAACTGCAAAAAAGCAAATAGCAGATATTAGCTATATAATGGAAAATGGATTAGAAAAAAGACTTACAGAAAAGCAAATGGAAATTGCAAATATTAGGATGAAATATCCTGATAATACATTGACAGAAATTGCTAAAATATTAGGGATATCTAAATCAACTGCAAATTCAAGAATAAAAGGGATATACAAGGTAGTAGAAGAGGATAAACAAAATAAAAAGCAGAGCAAAAAGTATAAGGCAAAATTAACAAATAGAAAGCTAGATAAAAATGGTAATATAAAAAGAAAAATTAGATTAATGAAATAATTAAAAATAAAAGGTATAGTATTGCTATACCTTTTCATATGTCAATTATTATTTTGACATTTTAAGAAGTGAATTTAAATTGAATTTAAAATTAATCTAAATTAATAATATTTTAGGAAATACACTATCTTCACCATAGAAAATATATTTAGGATTACATATATATTTGTATGTACTTTTGTATGTTTTATTGTTTTCCTTATTTAAATATATCTTTTTAATAGCTTTTCTTTTCTTTTTTGTTGTTTTTTCTTTAAACACATTATATATATTAGCTATTTTTATATTATCAAAATCATATTTAGTATTTGCATATAGTAAAAGATTATTTTTAGTATTTTCATTTATAAATTTAGTTATATTAGTTAATATAATGTATTCTTTTTTAGTTATTTTGTTATTTTTCCTTTCTTTTTCTTTTATATATTCTACATTGTTATCTATATAATTATACATCTCTTTAAAAAGTTTGGTATATGATATACCATTTGCAGTTCTTAATTTAACAAAAAGTAAGTCTTTAAGAAATTCTTTTAAATTTAAGCTTTCATCCAAATGAGATATTGTAACAGATTTTAATTTATTATCATTTAGTATTTTTGTATTACTATTATTTTCTTCAATATATTTATTTAATTTCCTAATATTTCTAAACCTATAACCATTTAGAAAAGATGCAGAAGAAAGTCCAAAACCAATATATTCTTTGTGATTCCAACAATTATAGTTATGTTTTGCTATATAATTTTTATCTTTTGCATAGTTGGATATTTCGTAATGAATATATCCTTGTTTTTTCATTTCTTGTTTTAATATATTTTTCATTTCTTTTATATTTTTTTCACTAGGCAAGTTATTATATAGTGTATCATCATTATATATTATAGAGGATTCATCTAATATATATTCATATGCAGAAATATGTTTTAAAAAACTAAAATTTGATATATTAGA
>CABTXJ010000035.1 GCA_902488785.1 uncultured Eubacteriales bacterium
AAGAAGAAAAGATAGAAGTTAAAGAAAAAGAAATAGACGAATACTTAGAAGAAATAGCTAAATCATACAGAGAAAAAGTAGAAGTTGAAGATCTTAAAAAACAAGATAATATTGAAGAAACAGCTAAAATAAATATAGCTACTAGAAAAGCATTTGAATATGTAACTAAAAATGCAGATGTAAAAGAAGTAAAAGCTAAAGAAGAAAAAGAAGATAAAAAAGAAAAGAAAGAAACTAAAAAGGAAGACAAGAAATAAAGATAATTAGTATAGTAAACAAATGATAAGAATTATAGAAAGGAAATTATATGAATAAATTAAGTAACATAAAAGAATCTAGTGAAAACAAAAATGTAGTACAAAATGCATTAGTGCCATATGTTATTGAAAAAACAGCAGGTGGTGAAAGATCATATGATATCTACTCTAGATTACTTAAAGATAGAATAATAATACTTGCAGAAGATGTTAATAATGCTACAGCAAGTTCAATAATTGCTCAGTTATTATTTCTAGAATCAGAAGATCCAGATAAGGAAATTTCATTTTATATAAACAGTCCTGGTGGTTCTGTAACTGATGGACTTGCAATTATAGATACTATGAATTATATAAAATGTCCAATTAGTACAATTTCACTTGGGTTATCTGCTAGTATGGGAGCATTGCTTCTAACTTCAGGAACTAAAGGAAGAAGATTTGCTACTGCTAATTCAGAAATATTAATTCACCAACCATTAATTTCTGGTGGTGGTATTTCTGGACAAGCTACAGATATTAAAATACATTCTGACCAAATTATTAAAACTAGAGAAAAAATAAACGAAATCATAGCGGCAACTACAGGTAAAAGTGTAGAAGAAGTTGAAAAAGATACTGAAAGAGATCACTACTTAACAGCTGAAGAAGCATTAGAGTACGGATTAATAGATGGTATTTTAGACAAGAGAAACTAATTTAACAAAGGAGAAAAAATGGCAAAAAAAGATAATATTCCTAAATGTTCTTTTTGTGGTAAACCTGCATCAATTGCAGATAGAATAGTAGAAGGTATAGGAAATAATGTATATATCTGTGATGAATGTATAAAGGTGTGTTTTGAAATGATTTTAAAAGACCTAAAAGAAGACAATAAGGATATAGAATTATCATTTGATGGATTTAGTGAAGAAGAAATAAATGAAATAATAGAAAAAGGATTAAAAGATAATCCAGAAGCTGCAGCATTTCTTAGAAAAACTAAAAATGTCAAAGAAAAAGAAAAGCTTACACCTAGCCAAATCAAAGAAAAACTTGATGAATATATTATTGGTCAAGAAGAAGCTAAAAAAACATTATCAGTTGCAGTATACAACCATTATAAGAGAATAGAAGAAGCAAATAATGAAAACTATGAAGAAGATGTAGAGCTTCAAAAGAGTAATGTATTATTATTAGGACCTACAGGTTCTGGAAAAACATTACTTGCTCAATCACTTGCTAAAATATTAGATGTACCATTTGCAATAGCAGATGCTACAACTTTAACAGAAGCAGGTTATGTAGGTGATGATGTTGAAAATATACTAGTTAGATTACTTCAAGCTGCAGATTTTGATACTGAAAAAGCAGAAAAAGGTATTATATATGTAGACGAAATAGATAAAATTGCTAGAAAATCTGAACATAAGTCTGTAACAAGGGATGTATCAGGTGAAGGTGTTCAACAAGCATTGTTAAAAATAATAGAAGGAACTATATCTGGTGTTCCTGCACAAGGTGGCAGAAAACATCCAATGCAAGAACTTATATACCTAGATACTTCAAACATCTTATTTATTTGTGGTGGAGCTTTTGAAGGATTAGATAACATTATTAAAGAAAGAAATGGAAGTAAGGTTATTGGATTTAACTCTAATATACTTACTAAACAAGAAGAAGTAGAAAAGAAAATTATATCAGAAGTACAACCTGAAGATTTAGTTAAATATGGCTTGATACCAGAGTTTATTGGTAGATTACCAATTATAACTACATTAGATGAATTAGATGATAATGCATTAATAGATATATTATCTAAGCCAAAAAATGCATTAATTAAGCAATATATAAAACTATTTAAGTTAGATAATGTAGAACTTGAAATACAAGATGATGCAATAAAAGCTATAGTAGATAAGGCAATTAAAAGAAAAACAGGTGCTAGAGGTTTAAGATCAATTATGGAAGATGTAATGCGTGATATTATGTTCGAAATACCATCAAATAAAAATATTAAAAAATGTATTTTAACTAAAGAAGTAATTGAAGATAATGCAAAACCAATATATGTAGAAAAAACTAATAAGGAACAAGAGCAAGAAAAAGAAGAGAATAAAATAGATGAAAGCAAAGAAAAGAAAGCTAAATAATATTTGTTTAATAGAAAAAGACTAGAAACACTAGTCTTTTTTATATACATATACGATTGCGCAAAATATATTTGGCATAAAAATAGGAGGTAAGGGAGGGTATCCTATCTTTTTTTATTATAGTAATTAATTAAATATATTGTAATCAATATGCTCATGTATCACTTTTATAATACTTATCATCATTTAAATAATATTAACTATATTTATATATCATTTTAATACATTAATTTATTTCTATTTAAAATAATAATAATTAGAATTTAATTTCTATTTTATACATTATATTTATAATATTTATAATTTATAATCTATTAAAGTAAATATAATCTAAACAATATTTATATGTTAATAATGATCTCTATTTTCTATTTTAAGCGATTTTATATTCTAACCTATAACTTTATATATACACACATTATTATCCTCATATAATGAATTATTTAATTTATTTATATAAAAAGTATATAACATGGCAAAAATATTGATATATATACATATTTAGAAATTTGTATAAAAAGGCTAAAAATATGACGCGTCAGAATCGATTTTAAGGCGATTTAAAAAAATAGGCATATAGTTATATACCTAAAATATAGCCGTTTTAAAGGCAAATACGAAATATGCATGTTTTTAGTAAAAAAATACAAAAGTACATATATTTTTATATAGAAGATTATAAAAATTAAAAAGTTATAATTAGTAATAATAGAAAACGATATAATTATATAGAGGAATAAATAAAAGTATAATTTAAAGATATATAGTTATATAGGTTTAAATATAAAATGGGCTTAAAATCGATTTTAGAGGGTATTAAATAATAAGATAAGTAAAAGTATATAAGTAGATATATAAATATTAATAGATGGTAGCTAATAAATTAAATAAATAAATAAATAAATATACTATTAAATAATATAAATAAGATTGCATAAAAGTAGTTAAAAATATGGTGGGATACCTATAAAAAGAATAAGTAGCTTTTTTGTATGTTCTGCATTGCACAAAACTTTCATTTTGCGCAATAATATGTATGTAAAATATGGAAGATCTTTTTTAAATCTTCCCCTATCTTATCTTACTTATTTAAAATAAATGCTTGTCTATATATCCTATTATTATTTTCAAAGAAATCTTTTCTTTTTAATATTATATTAGCTCCCTTTATTGGATCGTTTACTATTACATAATTATCATTATATCCAATTAATACTACAACATCGAAATTCTTTTTTTCTTTAATAACTTGATTATCTTTTGTATACCAGTCAATTCCATCTTCAATGAACTTATTATTTTCAGAATTTGACCAAATTACAACTGGTATGTTTTTATCAATATATGAAAGCATTCCTTCTTCTGAAGTTCCTGAAATATCTTCTGCGGTACCTTTTCTTATCCTATTTATACTTTTAACTATTTGTTTAGCATATGTACCATATTTACCATCATATTTTGACTTATTTACATTACCTACATATACTTCAAATGGATTAGCTCCTACTCTCTTTTCCTTGCCATCTTCATTTATTATATGTATCTCTTCACCTGTTTCAATCATTTTAATCATATCATCAATAGTTATATTTTCTAAGCCAATATATTTAAGCACCATATATGTAGAAAGTAATTCACCTGCAGTTTGGTATCCATACTTATCAGAAGATACATATTCTATACCATTTATCATTTTAGGTAAGTTATCAAAAAAGTATCCTACTTCATTTTTAACAAAACCTGGATTTCCTTTTTTGTCTCTTATTTTGTAATATCCGTTTATTTCATCTAATATTTCTACATCACTTAATGTATCTGTTTTACCAATTACATTGTGTAATTTAGAAGGTCCAGAATACACATCATATATGCCTGATACGTATTTCTTATTACTATGTATTGCATCTTCTACAACAGTTAATTTCATCTTAGATGATATTTTGTAGTCATTTGACATTGCCGCTATCTCACATGTTCCTATAGCATTTGCAGTAATAACATTGTTTTCATCAATACTTGCAATACTTGGATTAGATGATTTCCATATAAGGTCTTTAAAAGTTGCGTTTTTAGGTAAAAGTTTTGCAGATACAATATATTTTTGTCCTCTACCCATTATATACTCATTAGTATCAATAGTTATATCTGTTATCCTATCCCACTCTACCTTAACTATTTCTTCTTTAAGTTTGTTACCAAAATTATCCTTAAATACTATATTAGTCTCTCCCTTCTTTTCTGCATAAATAATTAGGTTTTTAGGGTCTTTTACACTAATTATTGAAGGATCAGTAGATTCTATTGTAATATTCTTATTTGCACCATCTTCTGGTTCGCACTTTACCTCATACTTGTATTCACTTTTAATAGGAAGTGTTTTTATACTATTTTTTATATTAATACCATTTATAAATTTTACACTTTCTACTTCAAGCATATTACTTTTAACAGTATTATTTGCAAGAGATATTTTAGCTTTTCCTTTATCCTTACCATATACCATGTTATTTTTAACTTCTAATACATTTTCATCAGTTATATACCACTTTAAATCTTTTGTATCTGATCCTTTAGGATATACTTCTATTTTTATTTTTTGCCCATGTTCTTTATCTACCATATTATAGTCTAATGATATTTTTATATTTTTAGGCTTTTTTATAGTTATGCTATCATTTTCAGTACCAATACCAGTAGCTTGTCTTAATATTAGAGTTAAAAATAGCAAAAATATTAAAGAAAATATTACAAGGTTTCTTTTATATGTTGGTAGTTTTTCTTGGTCCTCATACTTATTATTTTTCTTTTCTTCCTCTTTTTGTATAATAACACTACCTAATTTTTCATTACTAGAATTTTTAATGTTTTCTCTTTCATATCTTTTCTTTTTTATATATTTTAAATCATTATCTTTACCTGACATATTTACCTCAAAAAAATATTATATATATTAATTATATTAATTGATATGTATATATTCAAGTATTAAAAGATTTAATTGCAAATTGTATATAATTAATATACCACATCCTCTTCCCTCCCATCTCTTTTCTTTTTTTATTTATTTTATTTTTTTAATATCCTTTCACTTTTTTACTATATTCCTATATTCCTATATATATAATAGTAATAATATAATATACTTTGATTATCTTTTTAAATAACTATTTAGTATTTATTATATATATGCTAATATATATTTAATTAGGAGATGTATATGATCAGAAGAATAGAAAATCCAAAGTTTTTAAATGAATTTTTAGACTATAATGGTACAATACAAAACAAATCTAAAGGAACAATAAAAGAATATAATTATGACTTAAAACATTTTATACAATACCTATTATATAGGTATAATAATGATGCTCTTCCTAAAGACAAACTAAATTCTAATGTTTTGGAAGACTTAGATAGTGGCAAAATCTCTGAAAATGATGCAATAAAAGAAATAATTATAGCTGATGAAAAAAACGAACTTCTTACTCATGTTGAGCTTTCAGATATTCATGCATTTTTACAATATCTAAAAACAGAATATAACTTAAAGCCTGCATCTCTTGGTAGAAAGGTTGCAAGTATCAGATCATTTTTTAATTATATATGCACAGTAAGGGGTACATTAGAAAATAATCCAACGGTTGGTCTTGAAACACCCAAACAACCTAAAAGATTACCTAAACATTTAGATCTTAAGCAATCAGAAAAGCTATTAGAAGTAGTTAAAACTCCAAATAGTAATTCAAAGATAAGTGAAGATTTAGTTACTAGAAATGCAGCAATTATCACACTATTTTTAAATTGTGGTATGCGTCTTTCAGAGCTTGTAAATATTAATATAAAGGATTTAAACTTTTATGATAATACATTAAATGTTGTAGGTAAGGGTAATAAGGAAAGACAACTATATTTAAACAACTCTTGCCTTAAAGCAATTAAAGCCTATCTTAAAGATAGACCAACAGATGTTAAAGACAAGGATAAGGATGCACTTTTCGTATCTGAAAGAAAGACTAGAATAAGTAATAGAACGGTACAACATATAGTAAAACAAGAATTAGATAAAGCTGGTATAAATAGTAATGAATATTCTGTGCATAAATTAAGGCATACTGCCGCTACATTAATGTTTCAATATGGTAACGTAGATATTAGATCACTTCAAAAGGTATTAGGGCATGAAAGTGTTTCTACTACAGAAATATATACACATGTAAACAATGAACAAGTACGAAATGCTATTTCAAATAATCCACTTGCTAATTTAGAAAAAGAACAAGTAAAGCAAGATAATATAGATAGCAATTTAAATGAAAATAATAAGTTATAGTAATTATAATAATTATAGTTAAATATAATATAATAAAAAAAAATAAAAAGACTAATAAAAGTATATATTATTTTAATTAGTCTTTTTATAGTATCTTTATTTATAATATCTTTATCTTTTTTAAAGTTTAAATATAATATTTTATTTTTTTAAATTTAAAATTTAATTTTCTTCTCCTATATCATAATTCATAGCCTTATCACCTATAAGGTTTATTACATCTTCAGATATACCAAGTTTTGGAGTGAAAGAAAGTTCCATAAGCTTTAAATCATTTGCACCCATATTAGATTTCATAGCGGCAGACAATACGTCTATTTTTTTATCTACATCTTTTCTTCCTAATATTATTGCACCTAATAGTTTCCTATCTTCCTTTGAAAAGTATCCTTTTAACAATATCTTTTCACTATTTGAAAATACAGGTACAGATGTGTCACCTAATACTACCTCTTCATAGTATGATATATTATTTTTAATCAATTCTT
>CABTXJ010000036.1 GCA_902488785.1 uncultured Eubacteriales bacterium
AGCAAGCAAGCAAGCAAGCAAGCAAGCAAGCAAGCAAGCAAGCAAGCAAGCAAGCAAGCAAGCAAGCAATAATACTTAATAAAGAATTTATTAAATTATTAATAGAACTATGTGAAAAATTTAAAATAACACTTAATATGATTGAAATGATGAAAATTGATAAAGTTTGCAAAATGCGTCGTGGAAAGAGTATAACAAAAAAAGAAATAACAAATGGAAATATACCAGTTATAGCTGGAGGACAAAAACCTGCGTATTATGTTAATCAGCATAATAGAGAAGGTGAAACTATTGTAGTTGCAGGAAGCGGAGCTGCTGGCTATATTAGTTATTGGGATAGTCCAATTTTTGTAAGTGATGCTTTTTCTATAGAACCATATGATATGTTAAATACTAAATATGTGTTTTATTATTTAAAACATAAACAAGACTATATATATTCTCTTAAAAAAGGTGCTGGTGTGCCACATGTATATATAGATGATATCTCGAGACTTAAAATACCAGTACCACCAATAGAAGTACAAAAGTATGTAGTAGGTATACTAGATAAATTTTCTAAATATACAAATGATGCAAATGACGGATTGTTAAAAGAAATTAATTTAAGAAAAAAAGAATATGAATATTATAGGGGAAAGTTATTAGATTTTAGAAAGTAGGGGAAAATGAAAGACAAAAGTAATTATTCTACAATAGCAGAAATGAATAATGGAATAATACTTGCAAAATATGAAAGCAAGAAAAGTAATATATCTTCATACCAAAAAGAAGCAGAATTAGAAGAATGGCTAATATCTAATTTAGAACTTCAAGGTTATGAAAGAATATATGTTTCAGATGATAAAGAATTATATGATAATTTAAAAGCACAATTAGAAAAATTAAATAAAGTAACATTTACAAATTCTGAATGGAATAGATTTTTGCTTGAGTATTTAAATTGTCCAAATGATGGATTAATTGAAAAAACAAGAAAAGTACAAGAAGATTACATATATGATTTTAAATTTGATAATGGATTACTTAAAAATATTAAAATAATTGATAAAAAAGATATTAGTAATAATCATATGCAAGTAGTAAGTCAGGTAAGACAAGGAAGAAATAGGTATGATGTAACTATACTTGTAAACGGACTTCCACTTGTACATATAGAGTTAAAGAGTCGTGGAAAAAGAATATATGAAGCTTTTAATCAAATACATAGATATATGAATGAAACACTAAATACAAAAGATTCATTGTATAAGTATGTACAAATCTTTGTAATATCAAATGGTACATATACAAAATACTTTGCAAACACTACTGCAAAAGATAAGAGTAATTACGAGTTTACAATTGATTGGGCTGATGCTAAAAACAATGTAATTTCAGACCTTGAAGATTTTACTAAAACATTTTTTGAAAAAAGAATACTTTTAGAAGTATTAACAAAATACTGTGTGTTTGACTCAAATAATAATCTAATAATAATGAGGCCATACCAGATAGCGGCAACAGAAAGAATATTATGGAAGATAACATCAAGCTATCAAAATAGGAAATATGGAACAATAGATGCAGGCGGATATATTTGGCATACAACAGGATCTGGTAAGACACTTACATCATTTAAAACAGCAAGGCTTGCAACAAGCCTAGATTTTATAGACAAGGTATTTTTTGTAGTAGATAGAAAAGACTTAGACTATCAAACAATGAAAGAATACCAAAGATTTCAAAAAGATAGTGTAAATGGTAGTAAGAATACAAGAGAGCTTAAAAAGAACATTGAAAAAAATGATAGTAGAATAGTTGTAACTACAATACAAAAACTAAATGAGTTTATTAAAAGTAACCCTAAACATGAAATATATGATAAGCACTGTGTATTAATATTTGATGAATGCCATAGGTCACAATTTGGTGAAGCACAAAGAAATATTAGAAAAAGATTTAAAAAATATTACCAATTTGGATTTACTGGAACACCAATATTCAAAGAAAATTCTACAGGAATTGCAACAACTGCAGATGTATTCGGTCAAAGATTACATAGCTATGTAATAACAGATGCAATAAGAGATGGGAAGGTATTAAAGTTTAAGGTAGACTATAATAACCTACTATATGAGTATAAGAAAGCAGAAGAAAATGCAATTGAGTTAGAAGGTGAAGATTCAAAATTATTATTACATGAAAATAGGATTGAAAAAATAGTAGAATACATATTAGAAAACTATGACAAAAAAACTCATAGAAATGAAAATTTAAATATTGAGCAAAAAAGAGAAAAAGGTTTTAATGCAATGTTTGCAGTTGAAAGTATACAAATGGCAAAACAGTATTATAATCAATTTAAGAAAAGCCAAGAAAACATACCAGAAGAAGAAAGACTTAGAGTATTTACAATATTTAGTTATGCTCAAAATGAAGAACAAGATGTTGTAGGAAATGTTGAAGATGAAAGTTTAGATATAGATGAATTAGATAAGACTTCAAAACAGTTTATAGAACATGTTATACAAGATTATGATAAGACATTTGAAACAAATTTTGCATCAGATGGAATAGACTTTCAAAATTACTATAGGGATGTATCAAGAAGAGTAAAGAATAAGGATATTGACTTATTAATTGTAGTAGGAATGTTCTTAACAGGATTTGATGCACCTACATTAAATACACTATTTGTAGATAAGAATCTAAGATATCACGGATTAATACAAGCATATTCAAGAACAAATAGGATATTAAGTAAGGTAAAACCATTTGGTAATATTGTATGTTTTAGAGATTTAGAAAAAGCAACAGATGAAGCAATTAGAAAATTTGGAGATGAAAATTCTGCAGATATTATACTTGAAAAAAGCTTTAAAGAGTACATGGATGGATATTATGATTTAAATGGTAATTTCAAAGAAGGATATATTGGAATATGTTCAAAAATATTAGTTAACTTTGAAGACCCTACAAAGATACAAACAGATGAACAAAAAGTACAATTTGTTAAAATATTTGGAAAGTTACTTACAATAACAAATATATTAAAAAACTTTGATGAGTTTGAAAATGCAGACAAGATTATATCAGAAAGACAAATGCAAGATTACAAAAGTACATATTTAAAAATAAAAGACGAATTGCCAAAAGAACCTAATACTAATAATGATAAAAAAAATAATATAAGCTATTCTGATGTAGAATTCTACATAGACTATTTAAAAACAGACGATATTAACTTAGACTATATATTAAGATTAATATTAGAAAAGAAACAAGAAGGAAAAGAAAGCAAAGATATTGAAGAAGAAATTACAAGAGTTGCAAGCTCAAGTATTGAAACAAGAAGTAAAAAAGAATTATTACTTAAATATATACAAAATCATGATTTAGAACAATTTGAAAATGTTGAAGATATTTTAGAATCATTCTATGCATATGCTAAAATAGAAAGAGAAAAGAAAATTGATGAAGTAGTATCAGAAAACAACCTAAATGAAGATAAAGCAAGGTACTATATTAAAAGATCACTTAGCAAAGGATATGCAACAGATGAAGGAATGGATTTAGATAATTGTATAACAGGAGTAAGCAGACTAGGTGGAGCAAGAGAAAAGAAAAAGAATGGTTTCTTAAAAAAGGTAAGAAAAATAGTAGAAGAATTTGTAGGTATTTAATACATAAAGTATTATATGTGTTTAAGATGATATATTATTTATATTAAAAAATGAATATACATATATTAATACAATTTGCCAGACAGTGTCTGGCAAATTTAAATATGTATTGATGTTGTTAAAAATGAAATAATTATTTTAATTGATATTGTTTTACTAAAAATATATAATGAAATTATGAATGATTTAGTAGAGTTTTGGAATAACAATATAGAAAAAAATTATTTCTATTTTGAAAAATTTGGTAATTTAAATATAGATTTTATAATTGAATTAGAAGTTTTAGACGAAAAAGAGGCTATCGATATATTTAAAGACCTATTAGAGCCAAGGAGTACTGATAGTAAGATTGACAATTATAATGATAATGAAGATATAGAAGATATAGAATTTATATTAATTTCATTTTATTTAAATCAAAAGGGATATTTTATTGATAAGTTTCCAGAGTTTTTAGAAAGACCAACGAATAGGTATGACTTATCTAATAAGAAAATTAGGGAAAGATTGTTGAGGGCGAATAAAGAGCTTGATGGTACAGTTCCTTGGCAATTAAGAAGAGAATATATTGCAGATTTGGAATTTATAAGAAGATGGCAAAATGTTTTTTTAGAGGAAGATGTAAAAAGAGCAATTGAAGAAGTATCTTTAAATAAAGGTAATTTTAATGATAAAGAAGATGATGAAAAATTATTACTAATAACAAATGTTATTGAATATTTACTTAAAGATGATAAAAAACAGAAGTTTTTAAATATAAATTATTCTGAATGTTTTGAGCTATTTAATGAGAAAGATATAATAAATTATAGGAAAGTATTGCAAGATTACAGGCATAGCACCAAAGAAGCAGTAAAAACACGAAAAAATATAACAGAAAATCAAAAAAGGTTTTTAATTAATTATGGCATAACAATTATCAATTATATTAGTAGTCAGTTATAAATAATAAAGTAATATTTGTATACAACTTAATAAAACTTTTAAATATTACAGGCTAGTTGCATTTATTATATTCAATTTTCCAGACACTGTCTGTTAAATTGGTATAGATATTTTAGAAAGCTTGTAATATATAATATATATAATGGAAAATATATAATAAAATAATAATATAATAATATATGAGGTGAAAATGAAAAATAGTAAAAGCTTTAACCTATTTTTAATAGATGGAGAAGTAACAGGAAGAATAAAATGTACAATGTCTAATTGGACAGGACTTGCATATAAGGTGCCTAGAACATACTTAGATGAATGTAAGGATAGACAAGACTTAAAACAAAGTGGAGTATATTTCCTATTTGGTAAAAATGAAGATGAAAAAGATGAAGTATATATAGGGCAAGCAGGAATAAGAAAAAATGGTGAAGGAGTATTATATAGGGTAGCAGAACACTTGAAAGATAAGCAATTCTTTTCAGAAGCAGTAATGCTAACTACCCAAAACAATTCTTTTGGACCTACAGAAATAAGCTATCTTGAAAACAAGTTTACTAATTTAGCATTAGAAACAGATAGGTATATAGTAAGGAATGGAAATGATCCAAATCCTGGAAATGTAACTGAAGAAAAAGAATCAGAACTAGAAGATTTCATAGAATACTCTAAAATGGTATTAGGTGTTTTAGGTTACAAAGTATTTGTTCCTTTAGTTAAAAAAGATAATGTAAGTAATAATGAAAAAGAAGGCATTGAATCAAATAATAGAGAAGAATTAGAATTATACCTATCTAGAACAAGAAAAAATGAAAATAAGGTAATCAAAGGAAAATGCATAAGAACAAATGAAGGCTATGTTGTATTAAAAGGAAGCATGATAGCTGAAGAAGAATCAACAGCAATTGTAAATAGTATAAAAGAAATGCGTAGAAAATGCATAGAAAATGGTGAAGTAGTAGACGGAAAAATAACTAAAGATTACCTATTTAATAGTCCATCATATGCAGCGATGTTTTTAATTGGTGCTAGAAATAATGGAAGAACAGAGTGGAAAACAAAAGATGGTGTAACACTTAAAGCAATTGAAGAAAAAGAAATTGGTATATAGTAATTAATATATTTAATATATAATAGTTTGTGTAATAGCATATTTGTTAAATATTATATTGTTTTAATTAGGGAGAAAATATGAAAAAAATAATAAAAGCAATAATTGCTATATTAATAATATGTGCAATAGTATTATTAATTGGAATGAGTAATAAGAGTTTTAAAAAAAGTTTAGTTAAAATAAAAGATAGAATATTTCATACAAATAAGGTGGTAGTTGGATATAATGCAAAGTCATTAGTTGCAATAGACTTAGAAGATGGTGAAGTATATGCAGAAAAAAATCCAGATGAATTAATACCACCAGCAAGTTTAACAAAGCTATTTGTTATAGATTTTGCAAGTACTTTAGTAAAGAATGATGAAATAATAACACCTAGTAAAGAAGTTTTAGGTTTAGTAAAAGAAGGTTCATCAGTTGCAAATATTACTACTAAAAAATATACTGTAGAAAATATATATGCTGCAATGCTTGTACCATCAGGAAATGATGCTGCTTATGTACTTGCAGATTATGTAGCGCAAAAGATAGATAAAGAAGAAAAAGATGCACATAAAAGACAAGAAATATTTAAAAAAGAGTTAAAGAAATATTTAAGTGAAAAAAGATATACTAATACTGTAATTAATGATCCTTCTGGGTTTGACTATAATGGTATGACTAATACAAAAGACCTTAAAAAAGTAATAGTTAACTTGATTAAACATAAATGGTTTAGAAATATTGTATCAAGTCAAACATATACTGCAAAATTACCAGATGGAACACTACAAACATTTAAAAATACAAATGTATATTTGGATAAAAATAATAAGACATATTACAAAGAAGGTGTAAAAGGAGTAAAGACTGGCTCACTTGGAAAAGATTTTAATTTAGCAGTACTATATGAACACAAAGGAAAAGAATTTTTAATAATATCATTAGGATCTGAATCAAATGATTCTAGGTATGATGATGTAGCATATGTATTAAAAACAATAGATGATTCATATTATCTATATAATAAAAAGAAAAAATAATTATATGTATTTGTATAATTATATAAATGTATAATAATATATTTGCTAAATACTACATTATTTAATATAATATATATGGTAGATAGTGGTATAGCGTATATAATGTGAAAACATATATATGAGGAAAGTCCGGGCACCACTAGAGCGATGATACTGGATAACGTCCAGCAAGAGTAATCTTAGGGAAAGTGCAACAGAAAAAAACAGCCTATGGCAATGGTGAAAAAG
>CABTXJ010000037.1 GCA_902488785.1 uncultured Eubacteriales bacterium
ACTTCTATCTTTTCTTCTTTAGCTATTTCTTCTAATATATATCTTAGCTTAATTGAATCTTCTACTCTTGGTCTAATTTGTGCTTTCATATCATCTATTGTTTGTCCTGTCATTTGTAGCATTTGTTCAAAAGATATTCCATACATTTGATATTGTTGTGCCATGTTATTTAGTTCTGCATTAACACCTGATTCTATTTCAATATCAGATACTTTAACTTCTGAATCTTCAACTAATTTCTTAGATACTTCATCAGATACCATATGTTCTTTTTTATGTTCTAATTCATGTTTTAATTCATCTTTTACTACTTCTTTATATTCTTTTAATGAATCATGTCCTAAATCTTTTGCAAACTCATCGTCTATTTTAGGTAATACAGTTTCTTTTACTTCATGTACTTTAACTTCAAATACCGCATCTTTTCCTGCTAAGTTTTCAGCATGGTATTCTTTAGGGAATGTTACTTTAACTTCCAATTCATCTCCTGCTTTTACACCTATTAATTGTTCTTCAAATCCTGGTATGAATGAATTACTTCCAAGTTCTAGATCAAACTCTTTAGCTTCTCCACCTTCAAAGTATTCCTTATCTCCAGTGTATCCTTTGAAATCTATTTTAACAGTATCTCCTTCTTTTGCTTTACCTTTTTTTACTTCTATTCTAGCATTTTTAGTAGCTTCATCTTCAATTCTTTTTTCTACATCTTTTGCAGATATTTTATTTTCTTCTACTTCTACTTTAATCTTTTTATATTTTCCAAGCTTAACTTCTGCAGGTTTTGCAAATGTTATTTTAGCTTCTACTCCATCTTCATCCATTTTAGTAATTTCTGCATTTGGCATAACAGTAGTTAAAATATTGCTTTCTTTAATGAATTTTTCATCTTCAAATATATTTTTAAGCTCTACTTCCATTGCATTTTTTGATGCATCTTCATAAAACATTTCTTTACCATAGAAATTAACTACCATATTAAATGGTGCTTTACCCTTTCTAAATCCTGGTATTGAAAAATATCTTTTGTTTTGATTGTATATTTTCTTTATTTCTTTTTCGAAGTCTTCTTTAGATACTATTACATCTACTATGACTTCATTTGCTTTTTTATCATTTTCTTTACTTATTTTATAACTCATATATATCTCCTTTATTCTAAGTCTATTGTTATTTGTTTATTTATTTTTATTATTTTTACCTTGCTATAGTAACACATTTATTAAATGCAGGCAAGGTTATTCTTTGCTTTTGTATACACATTATAGCACAATAAAAATCTATTAGCAAGCATAAGTTTTAACTGCTAATTTTAGCAAATATTGTTATTTTTATTCTTATTTTTTCTCTTGTTCTGCTTCATCACCAAATGTAATCATAAGGTTTCTCGCAGTTTCTATTAATTCTGAATCAACTGGAACTTTTCTAATATTACTTTCTTTAGTATTGCCGCTAATTGCTCCAATTTCCGTATTATTTCCAACTACTTCATCTAATGAAGAATAGCATATTTTGCCATCTTTTAATGTTACTAATACATTTTTAATGCCCTTCATTGCAAATTCCATTGCTTTAGTTCCATATCTAGATGAAAGAATTCTATCATTTGCAGTTGGTGTTCCACCTCTTTGTATATATCCTAAAGTTGTAGATCTAGATTCAATTCCAGTAAGTTCTTCTAATCTTTTAGCTACATACTCTCCTGCTCCACCAAGCTTTAAATTATCTATTCCTTCTCTATCACCTGTATCAGTTTTTACAATTAAATCTCCGCCTTTTTCTACAGCACCTTCTGATACTATAACTAAACTATAGTCCTTGCCATTTGCCTTATCTTTTTTTATCTTTTTTGCAACTATCTCTAAATCATATGGTATTTCTGGTATAAGACAAGCATCTACTCCACCTGCTATAGCAGTATATAATGCTATCCAACCTGCGTATCTTCCCATAACTTCTAATACCATTATCCTATCATGTGCATCAGCTGTTGTAATTAATCTGTCTACTGCATCTGTTGCAGTTTGTACTGCTGTCTGAAATCCGAAAGTAAGGTCTGTAGTTGCTAAATCATTATCTATAGTTTTAGGTATACCTATAAAATGAATACCTTTTTTAGAAAAGTCTCTTGCAGATTTTTGTGTTCCATCTCCACCTAGTGAAAATACAACATCAAAACCATTATCTTTTATCTTTTTAGTACAATAGTCACTCATATCTTCATATGTAATTGTACCATCATCTGCTAACTTTTTTAATTTAAACAAATTAACATTATTTGAAGTACCAATTATAGTACCACCTCTACTTATAATATTTTTAGCAGTTGTCCTACTTCTTAAGCGTATATATCTATCTTCTAATATACCCCTATATCCATCTAGATATCCATATACTTCTACATCATTTTTTTCTGCAGTTTTAACTATTGCATTAATTACAGCATTAAGTCCTGGTGCATCTCCACCATTTGTTACTATAGCTACTCTTTTTATCATTTATTTCTCCTAAAACTTATTATCTTTTGTATATTATTATATATATTGATTCTACTATTATATATTTTTTATTAATCATATAATGTTACTATTATTCTGTATAGCCAGGCTTACCTAACATTTTAAACATATTATATTTGTATTTTTCAACACCAGGTTGATCAAATGGATTTACTCCTAACATAAAACAATATATTGCACATGCTTTTTCAAAGAAGAATATTATCTCTCCTATATTTTCTTCATCTAACTTTTCAAGTGTTATTAATATATTAGGTACATCTCCTTCTAAGTGTGCATTTAATGTAGCTTCCATTGCAGTTTTGTTTATATAATCTATTGTATCGCCTTCTAGGTAATTTAATCCATCTAGGTTTTCTTCATTTAATCTAATTTTAATATCTTCTATATTCATTTCCATTACATTAATTACAGTTTCAAATATATTTCTTTTTCCATCTTGAATATTTTGACCTATTGAATGTAGGTCTGTTGTCATTATTGCTCCTGTAGTAAATAGGCCTTTCGAATCTTTTCCTTCACTTTCATTAAATAGTTGCTTTATCCATTCAATATATGAAAGAAAACATGGCTCATATGCCGCTACAATTTCTATATCTTTATTACTAGAAAGTATATATCTAGTTACAGCATACATATAGCAATCATTTTCTAATATATCTACTTTACTATATTTATCCATTGCAGTTTTGGCACCATCTAATAGTTTTGATATATCAATACCTGCTGATGCAATAGGTAGAAGTCCTACAGGTGTTAAAACAGAGTATCTTCCACCTATATTATTAGGTACATTAAATGTTTCATAACCTTCTTTTTTAGCTATATCTTTTAATGCCCCCTTATTTGCATCAGTAGTTACATATATCCTATCTTTTGCTTCCTTTATACCATACTTTTGAACAAGCAATTCTTCAAATATTCTAAATGCTATTGCAGGTTCTGTAGTAGTACCAGATTTAGAAATTACATTAATTGAAAATTCCTTATCTTGTAGGTATTCAATAATATCTGCAATATATTTAGTAGAAAGATTATTCCCGACAAATACTATTTCTGTATCTTTCTTATTTAAATTAGATTTAAATAGTTCAATTACAGCTCTTGCTCCTAAATATGATCCACCAATACCAATTACTACAAGTACATCACTATTTTTTCTAATTTTCTTAGCGGCAGATTGTATTTTTTTAAGTTCTTCTTTATCAAATTCTTCAGGTAATCTAAGCCATCCTGCCATACCATTTACACTTTTAGATTGTCTTTTTAATTTCCTATCACAAGCTGTTATTTCTCTTTGATATTCTTTTAACTTATCTTTAGATATTTTAGTTCTTGAAAGATCTAATTCTATCATAATATATCCTTTTCTTTTTAATTATTTTCTACTATATTTTTAGTATCTCTTGCAATCATTAATTCTTCATTTGCTGGTATAATCCAAACTTCAACTTTTGAATCTTCAGTAGATATTTTTCTTTCTTCACCTTTTACATCATTAAGTTTTTCATCGATTTTTACACCTGCAAATTCTAAATATTTACAAATATCAGATCTTGTAGCTTGTCCATTTTCTCCTACTCCACCTGCAAAAGCTATTACATCTGCTCCTCCTAGTGTTGCCATGTATGATGCTACAACTTTAGCTGTTTGATATGCATTTGCATCTAGTGCAAGTTTTGCTCTTTTATTTCCTTCTTTTGCAGCACTTTCTACATCTCTAAAGTCTGAAGATACTCCAGATACTCCTAAAGCTCCAGATTTCTTATTTAACATATTATCTACTTCTTCTATGCTTAATCCTTCTTTATCCATTAAGAATTTAATAATTGATGGATCAATATCTCCTGATCTAGTTCCCATAGGTATTCCTGCAAGTGGAGTAAATCCCATAGATGTGTCTATAGACTTTCCATCTTTAACTGCTGCTATACTTGCACCTTGTCCTATATGGCATGAAATAATTCTTTTTGAGTTATCTTCTCCTAATAATTCTCTTACCCTATTTGCTATATATCTATGTGAAGTTCCATGGAATCCATATCTTCTTACTCTATATTTTTCATAATATTCATATGGTATGTTATATATATATGCTTTTTCATCCATTGTTTGATGGAATGCTGTATCAAATACTGCAACATTTGGTTTTCCTTTTGCAACTTCTTCTACTGCTTCTATTCCAGCAAGTCCTGCAGGATTGTGAAGTGGGCTAAGTGGTATATTTTCTTTTATAGCTTCTTTTACTTCATCTGTAATTAATACACTTTCTGCAAATTTTTCTCCACCATGAACTACTCTATGTCCTACAGCATCTAATTCTTCTAGTGATGAAAGTTTTCCATATTCCTCATTTAAAAGCTCACTAAATATAACCTTTATACCTTCTACATGATTTAATGCTGGTTTTTCAACTTTTATTTTCTTACCGTCAACTTTTACTGTAAGGAATGCTTCTTTTGTTCCTACTCTTTCATAAACACCTTTTTGTAATACTTTTTCATCATCCATATCAATTAATTGAAACTTAATTGATGATGATCCGCAATTTAATACTAATACTTTCATTTTTCCTCCTACTATTATGTATCATTTCTTATATATAGGTATTATATATTATTTACCTTCATTTATCTAGTATATTTTAAAAAGTATTTAAACATAATATATTTTATCAATATATTCTTATATCTTTTAATATATCTTAACATTTTTTTATTTTACATAAAATAAAAAGTAGCAAATATGCTACTTTTTAAAACTATTATTTCGCCTCTTATCAACTACCCTAAGAATTCTTGAAAATATAAAAAACATAAATGATGCAAATATTACATATAATATGTACCATCTTAATGCTAAGGCATATATATTAAATATATATCCTAATCTTCTTTCAACTATATATAATAAAAATATTATTGAAATATACTTATATAGTTTAGCATCTGCAATAGCTCTTGGTGGTATATATAAAATATGTACTGCAAAAAATGTAAATATATGAACAAATAATAAAAATGCAAAAAATGCAAATCTTAGTACAATTGTAAATAGGTATATAAACATATTAACTCCTTTTTAAAAATAATATATTTTAAAATTACAAAACTATAAAACTACTATATTTATTTTACCATTAATTATGTAAAGTTTCAACATTACAAAAATTATAAAATATATTATTAAATAATAAGTAATAAGTAATAAGTAATAAAAATAGCGGCAAACTGCCGCTATAATTCATTAACATTATTTTAAATTAACTATTTAATTGCATTAGATATATTAAATTAGTTTTAACTATATTTGATATTAATATCTCTTCTTGCATTATTGTCTTATATTGGTTTTTTAAAAGAATTTGTCTAGCTCTTTTTGATTCCCTAAATGATCCATATATAAGTTCACCATTTTCCTTTTTATCTCTTGTGTCTCCACCTATTACATCAATATTTAAACCTGGTACAAATCTTACCAATTCTGCAATTATTGCTTTTGTAGTATATAAGTATACTTTACCATTAGAAGAAATATTATTATCTATTATACTTTCTAGCATCATTTCTTCTAGATAATTATCCTTATATTTTTCTATTCTAGGATATATTTCTGATCCAAGTTCAAGTCTTTTAATATGTGGCATTATCATTGCATGAAAATCAAATTCCTTATCTTCACCAATACATTCTATCATTTCTTCCATAGACCTAGTTACTATACCAGATAATAATGGTTTCCAACCAGAATGTATAAAAGCAATTGTTCCACTATTTTTTTCAACTACTATTATTACTGCACAATCTCTAGCAAAAGATCCAATCGCTAGATTTTTTCTTTTTCCTAAATAATTTGGTACAATTACAGCATCATATGCCCCATATCTTTTACCATCTTTAGGTAGCATAATTGGCTTGTTACTTTTTTCTACTTGATCTAAAAATTCATCATCTAATGTAATGATGTTTTCGCCATTTGAATACCTAAGTATTAAATGATGATCTCTTTTTAGAATACTAGAATAAATTTCTTTGTCTCTTGTGTTGTAATAATTTTCTAAATCATTTTTTACATTTATCATAACATTTCCTGATATGATACCCGCTTCAACACCTAACCTTTCAAATGTCTTTTTTTCAATATTAGTTACGTCCTTCATAATGTCCTCCTACGTGAATTAATTATAATTCATATATTATTTGTACAACGATTATATTATACCACATTTTTGCGTATTTAACAAGGTTTTAATTGTATGGTTAGTTTGCATTTTAAGTGCAACATTTTCTATAATAAAATATCTTTACTGTTTTTATTGATTTACTGCATGTTGTAATTTAAATAATAGTTCTGTTCCTTCTATACTATCATACTCTTC
>CABTXJ010000038.1 GCA_902488785.1 uncultured Eubacteriales bacterium
ATTTAACAGATGAAGAAAAAACAAAAACTAAAAAAATTAATAAGGAATTTATCAGTAATACAGCTAAAATGTCTGAAACAAGGAAATATGAATTTAATAAAAGATTAAATAATAATAATTATATTAATGGTAATTTGATTGATGAAAAATATAATACTAGAAGTTTAAATACTACTTCAAGTATTCCAATACTAGATGAAATAGAAGATGTTGAATATGAAGTAGAAGGATATAGCAAAAAAAGATTAAAAAGACCATTTGATTTTCAAAATAATTCTATAGGAAAACTAATTGCAATATTAATATTAATAATTGCAATACTTCTTATACCACTTATCATATATAGAAATAATTTAAAACCTGTCGATTCAAAAAATCCAAAACAAGTAAATGTGGAAATAAAAGAAGGAGCATCAGGAAAAAGTATTTCAAAAAAATTAAAAGATGCTGGAGTAATTAGAAATGAAAATGCATTTAGAAGATTTGCAAAAAGTAGTTTCCCAAAATTTAAAGCAGGTACATATGTAATAACTACAGATAAATCAGCAGAGGATATTGTTAAAATGATGGTAAATGGTGAAGTTTCAAAAACTATTGTTAATATTCAATTAATTGAAGGAAAAACATTTAAAGATTTAGCAAAAATAATTTCAGAAAAACTAGGAATACCAGAAGATGAGGTAATAAAAAAAGGAAGAGATAAGGAATATCTTAAAACTTTAATTTCTAATTATTGGTTTTTAACTGATGATATACTAGATGATAATATATATTATCCATTAGAAGGCTACCTATTCCCAGATACATATACATTTGATAAGAGCAACTGCAGTGTAGAAATAGTATTTAAAGAAATGCTTAAAGAAACAGAAAAGAAATTAAAACAATACAATGACTTTAAAGGAGCAAAGAATCTTGGAATACACCAAGTACTTACTTTAGCATCAATTGTTGAAAAAGAAACATTACCAAAATCTGACAGAGACCTAGTTGCTACAATATTTATGAATAGATTAAGCAAAAAAATGAATTTAGGAAGTGATGTTACTACATACTATGCAAATAATGTAGAAATGGGAAAAAGAGATCTTAGACTTAGTGAAATTAATAAGAAAAATCCATATAATACAAGAGGACCTAACATGGAAGGAAGATTACCTATAGGACCTATATGTATGCCAAGTGAAGAATCAATAATAGCGGCAATAGATATGGCAACAGCGTACAAACCAACATCTGACCTATTCTTTGTATCAGATAAGAATGGTAAAATATATTCAAGCAGCACAAATAAAGAACATGAAGAGATAATTGCAAAACTTAGAAAAGAAGGATTATGGTATGAATTTTAATTTTAATTTAAATTAAATCAAATCAAAGCAAAGTGAATTTAATTGAAACAAATATTAAAATATTAAAAAATATATGAATATAATAAGGAAAAGGTTAAAATGAAAAATATATTATATGTATATAGCAAGTGTTCAACTTGTAAAAAAGCAGAAAAGTTTTTAGAAGAAAATAATTTTGAATATGTAAAAAAAGAAATAGTAGAAGAGATACCAAGTAAGGATGATATTAAAAAATGGATGAAAAAAGGTAATTTAGACTTAAAAAAGTTTTTTAATACTTCAGGTATGAGCTATAGGAAATTAGAACTTGCTAAAAATTATGATAAATATACAGAAGATGAACTTTTAGAAATGTTATCTAAAGATGGTATGTTAATTAAAAGACCAATACTTATTACAAAAGAAAATGTAGTGTTAGGATTTAATGAAAAGAAATATTTAGACGAAATAGCAAAAACAAATAATAATTAGAATAATAGAAAAGATAATAGGGGAATTTATGATAAAAAAGAGACCAGACGGAAAATTAGTAAAAAATATTGGACCATATGAAAGAATTATGCCAATTATTATGAGTAAAAGATATGATGCCATGGTTGCAAATCAATTAGAAATAGACTTGGAAAAAGTAGATAAATATTTACAAGAAAAAAGAAAACAAGGTGAAAATTATTCATATATGCATATAATATATGCAGCATTAATAAGAGCTTTAAAAGAAAAAGATAAAGCAAATAGATTCATTATGAATAGTAGAATATATCAAAGAGAACATATTGATATATCTATGGCAGTTAAACCTAAAAGATCAGAAGATTCAGAAGAATCAACAATAAAAGTTAGATTTACTGGTAATGAAAATTTAAAAGAAGTTAAAGAAAAATTAAATGAAATAATATTTGAAATAAAAGGATCAGAAACTAAAGAAAATAGTAATGTGGGAACAGATAAGCTTGCAAAAGTGTTTAATGTGCTTCCACAATTCATACTTAAACCAGCTGTTAAATTTTTTATGTGGTTAGATAAGATAAATATGCTACCTAAAGCAATAATAGAAGAAAGCCCTTTTCATTGCTCAGCATTTATTACAAATGTTGGATCAATAGGGCTATCAAGTGTATATCATCATATATACGATTTTGGAACAACAGGAATATTTATTTCAATTGGTAAAAAAACAAAAGGACTTAAAAAAGTTGGTGATGAAATAGTTGAATATAAGTATTTACCAATAGGTTTAGTAATAGACGAAAGAATAAATGATGGATACTATTTTGCAACATTAGTAAAATATATTACAAGACTAATTAATAATCCGGAAGTTTTAGAAAAACACTATAATGAAGTTTCAGAAAAAGAATTACAAGAAAAAGAAGTACAAAGAAGAAAGAAGAAACTATTTGGTAGACCTGAGATTATGAAATCCAAAGCACTAAAAAGGTTTTTAAAAATGGCATCTGAAGATCCAGAAACTATAATTGAAAAGGAAAGAAAGGCTAAAAAGAAAAGTAAGTGGTATAACCTATCTTGGATAACAGATACATTCTTTTCAAAAGATAAGATAAGCAAAGAAGAGACAGAAAATCCAGAAGGTATATACGATAGAGAAGAATATGACAAGATGTCTAAAAAAATAGATGAAGATGACACATATGATATGGGAAAACTTTTAGAAAAGATATATACTGAAGAAAAGAAAAATGAAAATGAAAAACTAAAAAATCAAAAAGAAGAAGATATGGATGATAACTAAAATATACAAAATAGAAATAAGAAGACTAGTAAATTAAATAATTAAAAACTTTAATTATTTAAAAAAGTAGAAAATAAAATTTTAAAAATTATATAAAAAGAAAAATACTTCTCCGAAAATGTAGCAGTTTTAAAATGTATATGTTACGATATTTTTATAATATACAAAAAAGGAGAAAATATTATGAAAAAGAATATAAAGAAAGCACAATTAGCATTAATTTTAGTAATGACTGTTGCGCTTTCTATTTTTGTTACAAAAGATAAAGCAGAAATCATATCAGCTAAGACAATTAATAATAATGTTAAGCTAGAACATGATAGTTTAAAAAATTATAAAATGATAGAAAGACATTATCTTGATATATTAAAAGAGAGAGAATATTACAGAACATTTGATGGAGAAGTTGTATATCGAGGAGAATATATACGTCGTACTGAAAAGGTACTTAATATGTCTGAAGAAGGTTTGCAAGAACTAATTGACAGTAAAAATGAAATAATAGACATAGTAAATGCTCAAGACACTGTAATAACTGAAAAAGAAAATACAATAAAAGAAAAAAATACAAAAATAGCTGACTTAGAAAAACAAATAGAAGATCTTAAAAAGCATAAATGTGATACAACAGAATTAGAAAGAGTAAAGAAAGAACTAGAAGACGAAAAAGCAGCTAAAGCAGAAGCAGAAAAAGAAGTACAAGAACAAAAAGAAAAAGTTGCTGACAAAGAAAAAGATATTGAAGATTTAGAAGGAAAAATTAAAGGATTAGAAAAGATAATAAAAGATCTAAAAAAAGACCTAGATGAAGCTAATAAATCAAATGAAGACTTAAAAAAACAAGTTAAAGACAAAGAAGACGAATTAGCAAATGCAAATAAAGCAAAAGAAGAAGCAGAAAAAGAATTAGAAGATGAAAAGAAAGAAAGACAAAAAATAGCAGATGAATTAGCTAAAGAAACAGCAAAAAATGAAGCAAATGAACAAAGAATAGCAGAATTAATTAAATTATTAAATGTTGCTAATGACCAAATAAATAAACTTATGAATAAAAACATAGATTTACAAAAACAATTAACTGGTAAAGAAAACCAATTAAAAGAAAAACAAAAAGAAGTAGATGATGCAAAAGATGATTTAAAGAATGAACAAGATAAAAATAAAAAATTAGAAGAAAATAATAAAAAATTAACAACAGAAAAAGATAAATTAGACAAGCAAGTACAAGAAAAACAAGATGAAATAGATAGACTTAAAAAAGAAAATGAAGACTATAAGAATGGTAAAGACGCAAATAATGAAAGAATAAAAGAGCTAGAAAAAGAAATTGCAAAATTAACAGCAGAAAGAGATGCAAATAAAAATGAAGTTGAAAGATTAAATGAATATATTAAAACATTCTTAAGTATAATAATTGATCAAAATAATAGTGGAGTAGAATTACTTGTTAAATATCTAGAAGCATTAGATGAAATTAAGAAACTAGAAATAGACAATGCATTAAAAAATGAAGAAATAGAACAAAATAAGTTGAAAATAGCTGACTTAGAAAAAGATGTTAAAAAGCAAAAAGATTTAGTTAAAGCAAAAGATGAAAAGATATCTGAATTAACAAAAGCTAACCAAGCATTAGAAAATGAAAAAGAAAGCTTAAAGAAACAAAATGCAAGACTTACAACTACAATAGCTGCACTTAATAAGGAAATTAATGATTTAAAATTAAAAAATAATAATTTAATTGCTGCATTAAATGCTAGTGATATAAAGATAGTTGAACTATATGAAAGAATAATTAAACTACAAATAGCAAAAATTAATAATGAAAACAAAATAAGAGAAAACGAAAAGAAAATTGAAGAATTAGAAAAAAATAATATAATCAAAGAAGAAATAATAAATAGCTTGAAAGAAGATAATGAAGCAAAAGATGAGAAGATATCACAATTATATGAAAAGTTAAGAGAGTTATTTAGAAAAATAAATGAGCTAGAAATAAAAGCATATTATGATGGAAAAACTATAGATGGATTGAAAGAAGATAATGAAGCAAAAGGCGAAAAGATATCACAACTATATGAAAAGTTAAGAGAGTTATTTAGAAAAATAAATGAACTAGAAATAAAAGCATATTATGATGGAAAAACTATAGATGGATTGAAAGAAGACAATAAAGCAAAAGATGAAAAAATAGCTAATATTGAAAAAGAATATAATGAGTTAAAAGAAAATACTGAAAAAGAAATAGAAAAATACAAAAATGAAATAACAACATTAAAAGCTAAAAATAATAACTGCGAATCTAACAATAATGTAAAGGTTGAAAATAATACTAAAAATAATGGAAATATAAATACAACTCCAGCTAAATTACCATATGCAGGAATAGAGAAAAGATTACCATTATTAGCAATAATAGCATTACTTGCAGTAATAGCAATATTATCAAGAGAATTAGAAAAAAAGGAAAATTAATTAAAAAATAATTTTAAAATGATTTAAAATTATTAGAAGTCAGTAACGAATCTTTAAAAAAGTAGGGATAGAAATATCTCTACTCTTTTTATATAATTGTCAAATGCAGGAATGAAAACGTGCCAAATACTGGAACAAAAACTTGCCAAATACTGGAATTAAAATGCGCTAAATACATGAATGAAAACTTGCCAAACACTGGAATTGGTGATAGAATAGAATTATGAAAAAGATTACTGGAGGTACAAATGGAAGAGTATATACCAAGAATTACAGATAAATTATTAAAAGAAAGATTAAATTCAAAAGGTGCGGTATTAATACAAGGACCTAAATGGTGTGGAAAAACTACAACCGCAAAACAAATAGCAAAAAGTGTTATTTCTATGGATAGACCAGATATGATTAAGCAATATATACAAATGTCTGAGCTTTCACCTGCTACATTATTGGAAGGAGAAACACCTAGACTTATTGATGAATGGCAAATAGCACCAAATATATGGAATGCAGTAAGATATGAGGTAGACAATAGGGATAAATTTGGACAATTCATATTAACAGGTTCTGCTGTGCCAGAAGAATTTAATGAGTTTATGCATACAGGAACAGGAAGAATTACTAGACTATTAATGAGACCAATGAGCCTATATGAATCAAAGGATTCAAAAGGAGATATTTCACTTTCAGAATTATTTAAAGGAAAAGATATTTCTGCTCCAAACAAAACAACACTTGAAGAAATTGCATTTCTAATATGTAGAGGTGGTTGGCCAAAAGCAATTGGACTAGAAGAAAAAGTTTCACTTTTTCAAGCAATTGATTACTACGACTCTGTTGTATCTTCAGATATAAGTAGGGTGGATTCAATAAAAAGAGATAAAGAAAAAGCTAAAAGGTTATTAACATCATATGCAAGACATGTAGGAACTCAAAGCTCGCTTGAAACAATTAGACAAGATATAATAAGTAATCAAGAAGATACATTTGATCAATCAACATTGTTTTCATACTTGGATGCATTAAGAAAAATATTTGTAATCGAGGATACGAAAGCTTGGAATCCAAATTTAAGATCTAAAACTTCAATAAGGACAACTGATACAAGATACTTTTGTGATCCTTCAATTGCAGCTGCTGCTCTTGGAATAGGACCTAAAGACTTATTAGGGGACTTAAATACTATGGGATTTTTATTTGAAAAC
>CABTXJ010000039.1 GCA_902488785.1 uncultured Eubacteriales bacterium
AAAAGATAATATTAAATAATAACTTTTACAAATGATAAATGAAATAGTGATATACAAAAGATAACTACTGATAAGGGGGTAAGAATCGTAACTTACCTCCCTTTTTATTATTGATTAAAAAATGGTATTACAAATTGAAGAAATACCTAATGTATAGTATAATATAGTATAATTACTTAATTAAAAATTATAAAAGAAAAAATAAAAAATAAAAAAATAAACAGTAAAATATATTTTATAAAAAATGAAAACAAAAGAGGAATATATGAACAAAGTTTGGTCTGGAAAAGAAGTAGACAACGAAAGAATTAAAAAAATAATATCAGAAGAAAATCTAAACATTGTACTTGCAGGACTTGCAAGCAATAGGTTTTTAGATAACTATCATAATGCATTAAATATATCATATAGTAATATGCATTCACCATATGAACTTCCTGATATGGATTTAGCAGTAGATAGGATATTAGAAGCAATAGACAGAGAAGAAAAAGTATTAGTATATGGTGATTATGATGCAGATGGAATAACTAGTACAACAATACTATATACATTTTTGAAAGACCAAGGAATAGACGTAAGCTACTATATACCAAATAGATTAGAAGATGGATATGGGTTAAACAATGAAATTATTAAAAACTTTAAAGATTTAGGATATACTCTAATTATTACAGTAGATACAGGAATAGTTGCAATAGAAGAAGCAAAATATGCAAAAGAAATAGGTATGGATTTGATTATAACTGACCACCATGAAATGCAAGAAGAAATACCTGATGCAATAGCAGTAGTAGACCCTAAAAGAATAGATTCTAAATATCCATTTAAAGACATATGCGGAGCTTTTGTGGCGTACAAATTAATGGAAGCAGTATGCATTGCAATAGGTATGCCAGATGACTATATACATAGTTTTATGCCAATTGCAGCTATTGGAACAATAGCAGATGTAATGCCGTTAGAAGATGAAAATAGGATTTTGGTATCACTTGGAATTGCTAATATGAAAAAATGCAAAAACTATGGTATCAAAGAAATGATAGGAAATGATGAAATAACTGCAGAAGGCTTAGCATTTACGGTAGTTCCTAAACTAAATGCAGCAGGAAGATTAGGATCAGACTTAGCAGCACAGTTACTAACTTCAGATAATGAGTATGATGCAAAAAGATTAAACTTAGAACTAGAAAAATTAAATGAAGAAAGAAAAAATTTAGTAGTTAAGCAAACAAATAAAATTATTAGAAAGATAGAAGAAGAAAAATTAGAAGAAATGCCAATTATAATAGTTGCAAAAGAAGGATTACATGAAGGAATAGTTGGAATACTAGCAGCTAAAGTTGCAGAAACATATAATAAGTCGGCTGTTGTTTTAACTAACTCACAAGAAGATAGTAATATGTTTAAAGGATCAGGTAGAGGAAGACATATTAATATGTTTGAAGAACTATCAAAGTTTAAAGATCTATATTCTAAGTTTGGAGGGCATGACAAAGCATTAGGACTAAGTATTGAAAAAGAAAACTTAGATAAGTTAGTTGAAGAAGTTAAAAAATTAGAAATAGTAGCAAAAGATGATGTAGTAACATATGATATGATAATGAATATGAAAAACCTATCAATACCACTTGTTAAAACATTTGATATATTAGAACCATTTGGCATTCAAAATCCAAAACCAACATTTTTGTTTAAGGATGTTTTAGTTAAAAAGATATATGAAAGAGAAAAAGTTACAAGTATTATGATTGTTCAAGGTGGTATAACAAACTTTGCAATTACATTTGATACAAACAAATTAAAAGAAAATGATATTATAGAAGGTGACAATACATACATTATAGCTATGGTAGGTATTAATAGGTATAATGGAAAAGAAAATTTAAAAATAGAAATAGTTGATATACAAAAGGTAGATAAATAATATAGTAGTGTAGAAGAAAGGAGGGATGTATGGACGAGATAAAAAAGATTGGAACAATTGATGAATTGCTTGCAATGCAAAAAAAGATGAATAAAAAATCTGATTTAAGAAAAATTAGAAGGGCATATGATTATGCAGAAAATATGCATAAAAGCCAAAGAAGAAAATCTGGAGAACCATATATAATCCATCCATTAAATGTTGCATATATATTAGCAGAACTTGCACTAGATGATGATACAATATGTGCTGCATTACTTCATGATGTAATAGAAGATACACCAAGTACATATGATGAAGTTAAAAAGATATTTGGTGAAGATGTAGCAGTAATGGTAGAAGGTGTAACAAAGCTAGGTAAGCTTAAATATACAACAAAAGAAGAAGCACAAGTTGAAACATATAGGAAGATGTTTTTAGCAATGGGAAAAGATATTAGAGTAATACTAGTTAAGATTGCAGACAGGCTTCATAATATGAGAACAATGAATTACATGGTAAGAGAAAAACAAATACTAAAATCTAAAGAAACATTAGACGTATATGCACCACTTGCAAATAGGCTTGGTATGCATAGGTTTAAAGGAGAGTTAGAGGATTTAGCATTTAAATATTTAATGCCAGAAGAATATAGGGAGATAGTGATTGGTTTAAACAAAAGATCATTTGAAAGAGAAAGATACTTAGAAAATATTTCAAAAGAAATAGAAAAGCTATTAAAGAAAAACAAGATAAAATATGTTATTGAAGGTAGAGTAAAGCATATGTATAGTATATATAAAAAGATGCAACGAGATAATTCTACCTTAGATAAGATATATGACGTATTTGCACTTAGAATATTAGTAGATGATATACCAACTTGCTATATGACACTTGGTCTGCTTCATGACAAGTTTACCCCTATGATGGGAAGATTTAAAGACTATATTGCAGTACCTAAGGCAAATATGTATCAATCACTACATACAACACTTATAATACCTAAAGAAGCACCATTTGAGGTACAGATACGTACACACGAAATGCATAAGGTTGCAGAATTTGGTATAGCGGCACATTGGGCATACAAAGAAGCAAACTACAAGGGTAAAAAAGCAGTAGTTACAGCTAAAAATAATGACAAGCTATCATGGGTAAGAGAAACAATTGAGTGGCAGGAGCAAACAAAAGACCCAGATGTCTTTATGGATGCATTAAAAACAGAACTATTTGAAGACGAAGTATATGTATATACACCAAAAGGTGATATTAAGATGCTTCCTAAGGGTTCAACGACAATAGATTTTGCATATACAATACACGAACAAGTTGGAAATAAGTTAGTAGGAGCTAAAATTAATGGTGAAATAGTTCCAATTATTACAAAGCTTTCAAATGGTGATATAGTTACTATTGTAACATCAGAAGGATCTAAAGGACCAAGCAAGGATTGGATAAAACATATTAAGATGCCAAGTACTAAGGCAAAGATTATTAGATTTTTCAAAAGAGAAGAAAAAGAAGATACAATACTTAAGGGAAAAGAACTTTTAGAAAAAGAACTTAAGAAAACAGGAATAGAGCCATATGAGTTTTTAACACCTAATGCAATAGCAGAAGTACTTGAAAGATATGGTTATTCAAAGATTGATGAACTATATTCTTCAATAGGTTTTGGTAATTTAGGAGTTAACAAGGTAACAGGAAAGCTAATTAATATATATAACCAAGATCACCAAGATGAAGCACTTGAAAAGAAAATGAAAGACTTAGAATATGACAATAAGACAGGAAAAACTGGAACAACAAGTGGTGGTGTATATGTTAAGGGAATAGAAAATTGCTTAATAAAGCTGGCTAAATGCTGTAGCCCATTACCAGGTGATGATATAGTTGGATATATTACACAAAATGTGGGAGTGTCTGTACATAGAACAAATTGCAGGAATTTGAAACATTTGATGAAAGACCCAAATAGGATAATTGATGTATATTGGAAAGATGAAATAAAAGAAAACTATGCAGTAGAAATTGAAATATATGGAATAAACAAAAATAGGCTACTAAAAGATATCATACAACTAATAGACAAGCTTAAGATATCACTAGAAGCAATAGGAGCAGGACTAGGTAAGACAGATATTGTACAAATTGACTTAAGAATAGTAGTAAAAGATAATGAAGAACTAAAAAAGGCAATACTTGCATTAGAAAAGATAGATGGTGTAATTGAAATTAAGAGAAAAAGAGGATAATATGCAAAAGAATTATACAAATGAAGCAGGTGTAATTATATTAGATATACTTAAAAATAAGATACAAACAAAACAAGAAGAAAAAGAAAACAAAGAAAGCAATAATGAACAAGAAGATATAACTATATTCAAAATACTTGGTTCACTCTATGAAGAAAATACTTATGTATTAATTAAGGAAGAAAAAGAAGCAATAGTTATAGACCCTGGAGTATATGATAATAGTTTGGTAGAATTTTTAAAAGAAAATAATATAGAAGTTAAGTATGTAATACTTACACATATACATGTAGATCATATTATTGGATTAAATAATATAATTAAAGAATTTAAAAATGCAAAAGTAATTATATCTAAGGAAGAACTAAAGCATATGTATGATAGTGAATATACATTATATAATGGAGAGTATAATTTGTTAGAAGATAATATTATTACTGTGCTTAATGGAGAACAACAAGAAGAAAAAGGAATAGAAGAAGAAAGACAAATAGAAGATAATACTATTTTAGAAATGGATGTTAGGTATATATTAACACCTGGTCATACAAAAGGTGGTATGTGCATATTGTTAGATAATATATTGTTTAGTGGTGATACACTGTTTAAGGGATCATATGGTAGATTTGATTTAAAGAGTGGTAACTATATGGAGCTTGTAAGTAGTTTAAACTACTTAAGAAAACTAGATAAAGATATATTAGTTTTAGCAGGTCATGGAGATAATACTACAATAGAAGAAGAGGCATAGGCCTCTTTTTTAGTGGAGAAAACAAAAGAAAATAGAGAGAAAAGAAAGAAAAAAGTGAAAATAAAAACAGAAAAAAGAAAAAGAAAAGTAAAAGAAATATTAAATTTTTCAAAGAAACTGATATATATATATATATATAGTATATTAACGTTTAATAGAATTAAGGAAGAAAGAAAAGAAAGGAAGAAAAGATATGAAAGAAAAAAATATGAAGCTTAAAATATTTTTAATAGCATTACTTTTTATAATAATGCCTTTAATATTATTTAATAATAGTTATGCATTAGAATTAAATGAAGAGTATGTTAAAGAAGATTTTATTATTTCAGAAGATGGTAAAGTTTTAAAAGGATTTTCTGAAAGTGGTAAAGAAAAATTAAAAAGAAATGATTACAAATTAGTATTAGATGGAAATGTATTAGGTTCTATAGAAGAGATAGGCGAAAAAGCATTTATAGGTTTAGAAAATCTAACTACAGATGAGTTTCCTATAAATGCTAGTGAAATTGGTTATAAGATATACAATTCAAATTTGCAAAAGAGAGTAGAAGAAATAAATGAAATGACTAAGGAATATATTTCATCATTAGAATTTAGAAATATGCAAGAACTTAAAAGAATACAAAAAATGGCATTTAAAGGAAATAATTTACAAAATGTTGACTTTACCGGAGCACCAAATATTGAAAAACTTGGTATAGAATGTTTTGCATTTAATTTTAAACTATATGAAGTTAATATGACACCTTTAACATCTTTGAATAGACATTTGGTATATAATTCTTCTTTTATTAATTGTGGATATGTGTTTGTTAAAAATGGTGAAAAGAATGAATTGAATAAAAGAAAAATAAACTTAATTGTTCACTATAAAGATCCATTTAATTTAACATTTGGTTATTATAATAATGAAGATGCTAGAAATTTTAATACTGAAGAGGAATATCAAGAGTATTGGAAAAAATGGAAAGAAGAACATGAGGGAAGAGAAGAACCTGGAGGTGGAGCAAAAGATATATATACAGATATAGTAGTTTTTGACCCAATACGTACTAAATTAGATTTTATGAATGAAAAATTATATGAAGCACAAAGATGCGAATTAAGTGAAATAGAAGATGGATTAAATGAAGCGTTTAATTGGAATGATGAAGTAAAAGAAAAATGGCTAAAAGAAAAAGGATATAAAAAGAAAGAAGAAGAGATACAAGAAAAATATAATAAAATACAAGAAGAAATAGAAGCAGAAATAAAAAGAATAGAAGACTTAGAACCATTGAAAGAAACAAATGAACAATTATTAGAAGAATTAAATGTTTTAGAAAATAAAATATTAGAATACAAAAAACATTGCTGTGAAATTAAAAAAATAAGAGAAGAAGCATTACTCGAAAAATTAAAAGAAAATTTAGAAGAAATTAAAAAAACATTGGGTGAACATAGCTCTGAATATATAGAATTAGAATATAAGATAAGAGAAATGCAAAATAAGTGTTGTTCTGCAGAAGCAATAAATGAAATTAAAAAAGAATTAGAAAAGATAACACTAGAAAAAGAAGTACTAAAAAAAGAATTAGAAGCAATAAAATTACAATTAGAAACAATAATAAAAGAAAATGACAAGAACAAAGAAGAAAATAAAGAATTAAATAAACAAATAGAAGAATTAAATAAGAAGATTACTGAAATTAATGAAACAATTAAAACAAAAGATGAAAAAATAAAAGAATTAGAAGAACAAGTTAAAAATATAAAAATAGAAAACACTGAAAAAGACAAAAAGATAGAAGAACTAGAAAAGAAGATTACTAAATTAGAAGAAGAAAACAAGAAAAGAGAAGAAAAATTAAA
>CABTXJ010000040.1 GCA_902488785.1 uncultured Eubacteriales bacterium
AAAAGAAAATTAAAAAAATTACAATATCTTCAATTGTTTTGACAGTAGCATTATTAATACTTTCTACAATTTTTGCACTATTAAATCTTTCTAATCCTAGAATAATAAAAAATGTATATATAAATAATATTCCAGTAGAAAACCTATTAGTTACTGAAGCTGAAGGAAAACTTAATAAAATATATCAAGATGATTATGACAAAGATATAACCCTTAAATTAAATGATTTTGAATATAAGATAAGACCTAAGCAAATAGAATTTAAACCCGAAATAGAAAAAACAGTTAAAGATGCATATAATTTTGGTAGAAATAAGAATATATTTAAAAATAATTACGATATACTAGGACAATATTTTAAACTAAAAAAAATACCAATGACTTCAAATTTTAATAAAGAACTATATGATGGAGTTTTAAAAGATTTAATATCTAAAATACCAGGACAAGTAAAACAACCATCATACAATATTGAAGAAAAAACATTATTTGTATATCCAGGTGAAGAAGGATTAGTACTTGATAATGAAAAGGTAAAAAAGAAAATAATTGAAAGATTTGAAGGTAAGACAGAAGAAAATGTAATAGAGATACCAGTTTCTAAAGTTGAACCTAATAAGATAGATATTGAACAAATATATAATGAAGTAAAAAAAGATCCAGTAGATGCAAGCTATAATAAGGAAACAAAAGAAGTTACCATTGAAGAAAATGGAATAGATTTTGATATATCACTTGATGAAGCTAAAAAGATATTTTTAGAAAATAAGGGTGAATATAAAATACCGCTTAAAATAATAAAACCTAAAATAACTTTAAATGATTTAGATTTACCAATTTTTGATAATACAATCTCAACATATTCAACAACATATAATGCAGGATTAACAGGTAGAACTAAAAACTTAAAACTTGCTGCATCTAAAATAAATGGATTAATATTAAAACCAGGTGAAACTTTTTCATATAATAGGGTTGTAGGGAAAAGAACAATAGCGGCAGGTTACCAAAACGCAGCAATATTTTCTGGAGGAAAAGTTGTAGATGATGTAGGTGGAGGAATTTGCCAAATATCATCAACATTATATGGAGCAGTATTAAATGCAAACTTACAAGTTATAGAAAGAACAAATCATGGTATGCAAACTTCATATTCTAAACCAGGAATAGATGCTACAGTATATTATGGTTCATTAGATTTTAAGTTTAAAAATAATAGAAATGTGCCAATAAAGCTATATGCATCAGTAAGTGGTGGAAAAGTAGTTGTATCAATTAAAGGTGAAAATCCAGAAGGCGAAAAAGCAAATATAACTACAGAAATATTAAGAGTAATACCTAGAAAACTTATTGTAAAAGAAGATCCAAATATGGAAATAGGAAAAGAAGTTGTACAACAAGGCGGGGCTGATGGAAAAGAAGTTAGAACATACAAACAGATAGTAAAAAATGGAAGTTCAAAAGGAAGAACAATAGTAAGTACAGATATATATAATCCAAGTGATAGGATAGTAGTAAAAGGTACTAAAAAGCCAGAACCAAAACCTGAGCCAAAACCGGAAGTAAAGCCAGAAGAGGAAGTAAAACCTGAATCTGAAGTAAATACTGAAAACAAAGTATAAGGAAAAACAGATTAACAAATATATAATTACTACAAGAGAAGAAAAGATAACAATCAATTCTTCTTTTGTAATAATAAGCAGATATTTTACATAATAAAGCAATACATTTATTAAAAATATAACAAATTACAATTTTTTTGGTAATATAATTATTGTTTTGCTCAAATCTATTTACAATATTGAAAAAAAATGGTATATTATATTATAGGTAACATAAAAAGTATAAAGGTTTAAAGACCTTTAATTATTTAATAAAATATTTACTATAAATAATAATTATTAGATAATTAAGGGTATTTAAACAAAACAAATAATTTTGCGAATAAAAATAAAGAATGGGGAGGAAAAATGGAAAATAGCTTAAATGAAAACATGGATGAAATAATTAAAGATTATTTAGACTTTTTAAAAGACATAAAAAAGTTATCAAATAATACATTACAAGCATATAAAAGAGACATTAAAAAGTTTAAAAAATACGTAGAAGAAAATGAAATAGATTACTTAAAAGTGACAAATGAAGATATTGAAAAGTATAATGATTATATAAAAGCTAATGGAATGAAACCTTCAACAATATCAAGAAGTTTAGCTACTTTAAGATCATATTACAGTTTTTTAGTTAGAAAAAAATTGGTAGATGAAGATCCAACAGAAAAAGTTGATGCTCCAAAGATCGAGAAAAAAGCACCAACAACACTAACCTTTGAGGAAATAGAATTATTACTATCACAACCAAATACTAATGACCTAAAAGGTATAAGAGATAAGGCAATGCTAGAATTTGCATATGCTACAGGAATGAGAGTGTCAGAAATAATAAATTTAAATTTAGAAGATATAAATTTAGAAAATTCATATGTACTTTGTAATCAAGGATATAATAAAAGAGTTGTACCATTAGGAGAAATATCTAAAGAAGCTTTAAGAACATATATAGAAGATGCAAGACCATATATGCTTAAAAATTTAGATGAAAAACAACTATTTGTTAATGTTATGGGAAATAGATTAACGAGACAAGGATTTTGGAAAATTATTAAATATTACAAAGATCAAGCACATATATCAAAAGATATAACACCACATGTTCTAAGACATTCATTTGCTACCCATCTTTTAGAAAATGGAGCAGACATGAGAGCAGTTCAATCAATGTTAGGACATGCAGACATATCATCAACACAAGTATATTTGCAATGTATGGATAGTCATTTGAAAGATGTATATAATGGTACTCATCCAAGAGCATAAAAAAATATGTAATTAATAGACGTCAATTATACTTAGGTTAAGTAGAAAATGACGTCTTTTATTGTACCTAAAATACAATAATACCTATATAAGTTGGTGCTAAAATAAAATAAAAAAATAAAAAAAGAATAAAAGAATAAATAAAGAATAAAAAAGAAACTAAAAAAATAAGAAAAATCACAATAAATTGTATAAAATTAATTTTAAAAATATTTGAAATTATGTTAAAATATATAAATATAATTATTAAAATATGGAAAAGAGGAAAATATGTTAAAAATAAAATTAGGTGGTGGAAAAACACAAGAAGTAGAAGAAAAGACTTTTTGGCATACTTCATCACATGTAATGGCACTTGCCGTTAAAAGATTATTCCCAGAAGTTAAAGTTGCAATAGGACCTGCAATAGATGATGGTTTCTATTATGATTTTGATTTGGAACATAAGTTCACTGATGAAGATTTAGAAAAAATAGAAGAAGAAATGAAAAAGATTGTTAAAGAGGGATATGATGTTGAAAAAAGTGAAATGAATATAGACGAGGCAATATCTTTCTTTGATGAAAAAGGTGAAATATACAAAGTAGAATTATTAGAAGAGCTTAAGAAAAAAGGTGAAAAAAATGTTGGAATATACAAAGTTGGTGAATTTGTAGACCTATGTAAAGGACCACATATTGAAAATATATCAGGTATAAAGGCTATAAAATTACTTTCAACAAGTGGAGCATATTGGAGAGGAAGCGAAGATAATAAGATGCTTCAAAGAATATATGGAGTAACTTTCCCTAAAAAGAGTATGCTAGATGAACATTTAGAAATGCTAGAAGAAGCAAAAGAAAGAGATCATAGAAGAATAAACAAAGAACAAGACTATTTTATGACACATGAATTAGTAGGTGCAGGACTTCCATTATACTTACCAAATGGAGCTGTAATTAGAAGAGAACTATCTAGATATATTGAAGATAAGGAAATTAAAAGAGGATACTTACATGTATATACTCCATCACTTGCAAGAACAGACCTATATAAGATATCTGGACACTGGGATCACTATAGGGATGATATGTTCCCTAAGATGGAATTAGATAATGAGGAATTGGTACTAAGACCAATGAATTGCCCACACCATATGCTTGTATATCAACATGCATTACATTCATATAGAGACTTACCACTTAAAATTGGTGAACTTGCACATGATTTTAGATATGAAAGAAGTGGAGCAGTATTAGGACTTGAAAGAGTTAGACAAATGTGTCAAAATGACTCACATATATTTGCAATGCATTCACAAATAAGTGAAGTGTTTAAAGATGTTATAGAATTACTACAAGATGTATATAATGATTTTGGAATTACAGAATATTCAATGAGATTATCTTTAAGAGATAAGAATGATAAGGTTAAATATTTCCAAAATGATGAAATGTGGGATAGTGCAGAAAACCAATTAAGAGATACATTAAAAGAATTAGGCATAGATTATTATGAAGCAGAAGGTGAAGCAGCATTTTATGGACCAAAACTAGACGTACAAATAGCTACAGCAATAGGGCATGATATTACACTTTCAACAATACAATTAGACTTCCTACTTCCAGAAAGATTTGAACTAGAATATGTAGGAGAAGATGGACAAAAACATAGACCAGTAGTAATACATAGAGCTATACTTGGAACAATAGATAGATTCATGTCATATATAATTGAAGAATACAAAGGAAATATGCCAGTATGGTTAGCACCTACACAAGTTACAATACTACCAATTAGTGAAGACCAAATATCATATGCAAATGAATTAAAAGAAGAAATGCAAAAACATGATATTAGAGTAGTAGTAGACGAAAGAGCTGAAAAGATAGGATACAAGATAAGAGAAGCTAGATTATCTAAAGTACCATTTATGCTAGTAGTAGGACAAAAAGAAGTAGAAGAAGGTACAGTATCTGTAAGAACAAGAGATGAAGGTGAACAAGGAAGCCATAAAAAAGAAGAGATAATTAAAGAAATATTAAAAGAAATACAAGAAAAGAAACTTCCTAAAATAGTTGAAGAAAACCATGAAAAGATGAAGAAACTAAAAGGTAATAACTAAGTAAGAGATAATTAAAAATATATTAAACTAAATAAATATAAGCAAAGAAAAGATGCCACACATGTGGTATCTTTTTAATGTAAAAAACTTATTAAATATTTCATAATAATTGAAACATATAAGTAAATATTATACGTTAAATAATATAATTTATGTACAATTAATATACAAAAACAAATATATTAAGAGAAAGGAAAAAATATGAAAAAAATAATAAAATATATATTAGCAATATTAGTTTTAGCAATAGTTACTATGTTTTCTACAGTGGCTATTAGAGAAAGTAATATAGTTGGTATGAAAAATGTAGCAAATGGAGGCGGAGGAGGAGGTTCATCAGTTGGTGGATCTGGAAGCGGAACAGGTGTTCCTATATTTCATTGTATGATTTCTCCAGACCAATTTCCGATGCTAAAAGAAAACTTTGAAAAAGCAAAGATTACAAGTGAAGTAAATAAGGGAGAATTAGAAAGAACAAGAAACAAGACAAAATTACTAGTTGGAGGAGATGAAGAAAAATTTAATACATGGCTTAATGAAAAAGGATATACAACTAGAGAAAAAGAATTAAACGATAAGTATACTGCTATGGAAGAAGAAATAACTAAAAAAATAGCAGAATATGAAGAAATATTAAAATCACAACCACAACCACCAGTACCAGAGCCAGAAGCACCTGACGTTAATGTTAAACCACCTGTACCTGTATGTTTATTGGATGAAATTGATGGTAAAACAATAGAATTGCGAAATGTTGTTTTAGATATAAAAAAATTATATAAAGATGAATTAGAGTTTGCTATGACAGAAAAATTAAATCAAATAAGTCAAAGTTTAGATAATACAAAGGCAGAAAATGATGAAAAAGATGCAAAAATAAAAGAACTAGAAGAAAAACTAAAAAAAGCACAAGAAGAATGTGGATCATTAGATGAAATAAATAAATTAAAAGAAGAAGCAGAAAAATTAAAAAGTGAAAAAGAAGAAGTAGAAAAGCAATTAAAAGAAATAACAGAAGAATATAATAAATTGAAAACAAGCAAAGAAGAAGCTGATACAAAGAATACTGAATTAGAAGCAAAAATGAATATGCTAGAAGAAACAATAAGAGACTTAAATAATACAATAAAAATGAAAGATGCAAAAATAGCAGTATTAGAAACAAAAGTATTAGAATTAACTACACAAATAGCAATGAAAGATGCAAAAATAGAAGAATTAAATACAAAAGTATCTGACTTAGAAAAGAAAATAGAAGAAAAAGATGAAAAGATAGCAAGCTTAAATGAAGAAATACAAAAGTTAAATAATCAAATAACAGAATTAAAGAAAAATGAAGAAGCAAATAAAGAAAAAATAGCAGAATTAGAAAATAAAGTTACCGAATTAAAAGAACAAAAAGCAGAATTAGAAAAAGAAAATAATAACTTAAAAGAAGAACTAAAAAAAGTAAAAGAAGAGATAGCTAAATTAAAAGAAGAAATAAA
>CABTXJ010000041.1 GCA_902488785.1 uncultured Eubacteriales bacterium
AATCCCACCCTCTCCGCCATAGTAAAAGACTACATTATGTTGTAGTCTTTTTTTGTTTTAATTTATTTAACTATATATATTATAATCTTGAATTAAAATTATTTTTTTTATTAATTTGTCTTAATTAATTAAATCATAAAAAAAGACCCTAAGGTCTTGGCGGAGAGTGAGAGATTCGAACTCTCGCGGCAGATAAATTCCACCCTACAGGTTTAGCAAACCCGCCCCTTCAGCCTCTTGGGTAACTCTCCATACGTTAAATATTAACAAAACATTATCATTTTGTCAATATTTAGCATTCTTTTTATGGCCTTTTTTTAATTAAACTCTTTAATTGTATTTAAAATTCTTTCTAAATCTTCATTTGAATTATACTTAAGTATAATTTGTCCCTTGCTTGCATTCTTATTTGTTGTTTTTAGTTTAACCTTTGTTCCAAAGCATGAACTAAATTCGTCTTCAACTTCTTTAAATATTGGTAAAAATATATCTTCTTTTTTCTTAGGTTTTCTAGTTACAGCATTTAGCCTTCTTCTTGCTTCACTTGCAGATATTCCATCTTCTAGCATAAACACTGCTACTTCATATTGTAATTCTGGATCTTCTATTCTTAAAAGTTCCAAGCATTGCTTTTCTGTAGCACCATTTTTTTCAACATAATCTAACACCTTTTCATCTAAACTTAATACATCAAGTGAAGTACTTACAGATGATCTATCCTTACTTACTGCTCTTGCAACTTCTGTTATATTATAATCAAACTCATCAATTATTTGCCTATATCCTCTAGCTCTTTCAACTGGATTTAAATTTTCTCTTTGAAGATTTTCAATTAATGATATCTTTTGATTATCATTTGAATTATCTTTTCTAATAATTGAAGGGATTGTTTTAAGACCTGCAATTTTTGCAGCTCTCCATCTTCTTTCACCTGCAACTATTTCGTAATAATTATCTTTTTTAGTAAGTATTATTGGTTGAAGTATACCGAACTTTTCTATAGATTCTGCTAATTGATTTAATTTTTCTTCATTAAATGTTTTTCTAGCCTGATTTGGATTTGGTTCAATATCTATTAATTTTATATCTTCAATCTTTTTCATGCTATAGTCGTCTTTTTCTACTTCATCAATATTATCTGTTTCAACAACCTTCTTATTTTCTTTTTCTACTTCCTTTGAAGCTTCATTCATTTGGTTAATTTCAAGTTCATCTGTAAAAAGTGCATTTATGCCTTTTCCTAAACCTTTTCTTGGTTTTGACATATTTTCCTCCCTATTCTTTTGTATTTTGTTTTTCTACTAATTCATCTGCTAATTTATAGTATGCTTGTGCTCCACTAGATTTTGCATCATATGTATTTATTGGCATACCATAACTTGGCGCTTCGCTTAATTTAACATTTCTTGGTATAGCTGTGTTAAATACATTTCCTTTAAAATATTCTTTTACTTCATTTACTACACTATTTGAAAGATTTGTTCTTGAGTCATACATTGTAAGAATTGCACCTTCTAACTCTAAATTTCTATTTAAATGCTTTTTAACTAAATTAATAGTACTAGATAATTGTGCTAATCCTTCAAGTGCAAAATATTCACATTGTATTGGTATTAATACAGAATCTGCAGCAGTTAGTGCATTTAATGTTATTAATCCAAGTGATGGTGGGCAATCTATTAATATGTAGTCATATTCATCTCTTATTGTATCTAATTGATTTCTTAGTCTTTGTTCTCTAGACATTAAAGAAACTAGCTCTACTTCAGCTCCTGCAAGGTTTATATTTGAAGGACATATTTCTAAATTATATATATCTGTTTTCTTTAATGTATCTTTAATTTTTGTATCTTCATCTATTAAAACATCATATAATGATGTTTCTAGTTTTTTATTTATACCTAAACTACTTGTAGAATTACCTTGTGGGTCAGAATCAATTATAATTGTCTTATATCCTTTTTCTGCAAGTATTGCAGATAGATTAACTGTAGTAGTAGTCTTACCTACTCCACCTTTTTGATTTGTAACTGCTATAACTTTTGCCATATATTATTGCCTCCATTCATATTATATATATATTATTATATAATTTTTAAGTTTAGTCAATTCATTATTTATTAAATATATATTTATTATTATTTAACTACTTTAGATTTGTAATGTTTAGAATTCTTATTAGGAAGATTTTTATTTAGCTTATTTACCTTTTTTAATATAACTACAGATCTTGATTCTTCAAATAATTCATACTCTTCTTGCTTAACTAATTCAAATGAACACTTCTTAATAATATCTTGTATTTCCTTATCTATCTTTTCTTTTTTACCTCTCATAAGAATTACATACTTTCCGCATTTAACAAATCCACTAGAATATTCTATAACATTTTTTAAAGAAGATAATGCTCTTGATGTAACTAAGTCAAACTTTTCTCTATATTTTTCATCATGTGCTAATATTTCTGCTCTACCATGTATTATATTTATATCTTCTTTATCTGCAATAACTTTTAATTTTTTAAGTACACTATCTAGTCCAAATGAGTTATAATTTTTCATTATATATATAGGGACAAGCGGGAATCCACCCCCTGTACCTATATCTAAAAATGATGTACTACTGTCTTTTTCATCTCCTAATATTTCATCTATATACTTCAAAATATATAGTGAATCAATTATATGTTTTTTAAAAAAAGTTTCTGAATCTTTTATAGCAGTCAAGTTAATATATTCATTGGTTTTTAGTATATATTCCATATATCCATATAACTTTTTAGAATCTTCTTTTATAGTTTTTTTATCATATGGTATATCATATTTTATTAAATCTTCTTCTAATTTATTATGAAAGTCATTATATTTCATTTTACTTTATTTTCCCTTTTATATCCATTTTATTTTATAATATCTATCTTATTTTCTTCTTTTCATTATTTCCTCTGCACTTTTAGCACTTACTAATCTTTTTTTCTATTATATGTTTCTAAATATAGTAATAATACAGAAATATCTGCAGGTGAAATTCCAGATATTCTTGAAGCTTGTGCAATATTTTCTGGAAGATATTTTTTTAATTTTTCTTTTGCTTCAAGTCTAATTCCTTGCATATCATCATAATTAAAATTTTCTGGAATCTTCTTTTTTTCCATTTTCTTTGCTCTTTCTACTTGCTTTTCCTGCATTTTAATATATCCATCAAATTTAACTATAATTTCAACTTCACTTTTTTCTATTTGAGTTAATTTAGTTTTTTCTAATTTTTCTTTATTTTCTTCTTCTTTTTTGTTTTGCTTGTTTTCATTTCTAGAAAGTTTTATAAGATTTATTATATCATCATAATTAAGTTCTGTTCTTTTTAGCATGTCATAAGCATATTGATTATGTGTAATACCAGTAGTATTTTTGCTTACTAAGTATTCATTCACCTTATCATTTGCAACAATTTTTGATACCTTTAACTCCTCTATTTCTTCATTTATATGATTCCATTTTTCTTTAAACTTATTATATCTTTCTTCAGATATTAATCCTATCTTATGTCCTAGTTCTGTTAACCTATAGTCTGCATTGTCTTGTCTTAAAAGTAGCCTATATTCTGCCCTAGATGTAAGCATTCTATATGGTTCTTTTGTACTTTTAGTTACAATATCGTCTATTAAAACACCAATATATGCATCACTTCTAGATAATATTATTGGATCTTTTCCATCTAACTTTCTTGCTGCATTAATTCCTGCAATTATACCTTGAGCTGCTGCTTCTTCATATCCTGATGTTCCATTTATCTGTCCTGCTCCATATAATCCTTCTACTTTTTTTAGTTCCAAACTTGATTTTAATTCATATGGCTCTAAACAATCATATTCTATTGCATATGCTGGTCTAGTAAATTCTGCATTTTCAAGTCCTGCAATAGTCTTATAGAATTCTATTTGTACTTCTTCAGGAAGTGATGAACTCATTCCTTGTACATATACTTCATTTGTGTAAAGCCCCATAGGTTCTAAAAATAATTGATGTCTTTCTTTATCTTTAAATCTTACCACCTTATCTTCTATTGAAGGACAATATCTTGGACCAACTCCTTCTATATTTCCAGAATATAATGGTGACTTATCCAAATTTTTATTTATAACTTCATGTGTTTTACTATTTGTATGTGAAAGATAACAATATATCTTGTTTTCAATAGGCTTTTCTGTTTCAAATGAAAATGGCATAATATTATCACTATTTGCTTGTTTTTCTGTTTTATTATAATCTATACTTCTTGCATTAACTCTTGCAGGTGTACCTGTTTTAAATCTTTGTAGTACTATTCCTAGATCTTTTAATTTTTGAGATAACTTATTTGCTGGTGCAACACCATCTGGTCCTGATTCTAAAACATTATCCCCTATATATATTTTTCCTTTTAAGTATGTTCCAGTTGCAAGTATTACAGAGTCTACATAATATACACCGCCAAGATTTGTAACAACACCTTTAACCTTATTATCTTCTACAAGTATATCAACAATTTCTGCTTGTTTAAGATATATATTTTCTTCATTTTCTAAAGCATATTTCATATATTCTTGATATCTTTTTCTATCAATTTGTGCTCTTAGTGATTGTACTGCAGGCCCCTTTGATTCATTTAGCATTCTAATAGATATTGCATTTTTATCTGCAGCTTTACCTATTTCACCACCTAATGCATCTATTTCTCTTATTAAATGTCCTTTAGAAGGTCCACCAACACTTGGATTACATGGCATATTACCTATGCACTCTAAACTTATGCTAAATATTAATGTCTTTTTTCCAAGACGTGCTGAAGCAAGGGCTGCTTCTATTCCTGCATGCCCTGCTCCTACTACTGCTACATCATATTTTCCTAAATTATACATATTTACCTTCTTTACTATTTTCCTAAACAGAAATTAGAAAAGATTTCACTTAATAACTCTTCTCTTACATCTTCACCAGTTAATTCATTTAGTTTAGAAATTATTCCAGTTATATATTCTGAAAGCATATCTACCGGTAAGATTTCAAATTGTTTTTCTGTTTCTTCAATTTCTTTTATAGTTTCTTTTATTATTTCTTTTTGTCTTTCGTGTATTATTATAATATCGTTTGTTTTAGTTTCTTTTACTTTGTTTACTCTTTTTCTTAACATATCTATTATTTCATCTAGGCCTTCATTTTTAATGATAGATACTTTTACTATATCTTCGAATTCTTTTTCTAGCTTTTCTATATCTACTTTCTTTTCAAGATCCATCTTATTTAGAATTATTATACTGTCTTTTTTAGATACTAGATCTAAAATCATCTTATCATCTTCATTTAATTCTCTAGATACATCAATTATTGCAATTACTACATCACTGTCATTTGCAATTTTAATTGCTCTATCTATTCCTATTTTTTCAACTATTTCATCTGTTTTTCTAATTCCTGCAGTATCAATTATGTTAATTGGAAATCCATCTATGTTTATAGTTTCTTCAATACTGTCTCTTGTTGTTCCTTCAATATCTGTAACTATTGCCCTTTCATCATCTAATATCATATTTAAAAGCGACGATTTACCAGCATTAGGTCTTCCAATTATTGAAACATTTATACCATCTTTTATTTTTTTACCTATATCAAAATTATTTTCAAGTGAGCATATTTCTTTTTTTGCAAAGTGTATTGCTTCACCTATTTCTTCTTTTGTCTTTTCATCTGTATCATATTCTGGATAATCTATTGATACTTCAATATGCATAAGTACATCCATCAATTTTGCTTTTACTTTTTTTATCTTATCTAAAAGCCTTCCTTTTAATAATTCATTTGATATCATAAGCTCTGATTCACTTTTAGCTGTTAAAATACTTGATATTGATTCAACTTGTGTAAGATCTATTCTTCCATTTAAAAATGCTCTTTTAGTAAACTCACCACTTTCAGCCATTCTGGCACCGTTATCAATAACTAATTGTAATATCTTTTTCATTACAATAGTTCCACCGTGAGTATTTATTTCACATATATCTTCTCTTGTATAGCTATGTGGGTTTTTAAAAAATGATACCATAACTTCATCTACAACTTCATCTTTATCATATATATGTCCATATATTATAGTATTTGCAACTATATCTTCTATTTTTTTAACCTTATTAGATTTAAAAATTTTAAGTAATATTTTAAATGCTTCATCTCCACTTATTCTAACTATACCAATTCCACCCATTCCAGGTGCTGTTGATATTGCTGCAATTGTATCCATTTTTTCTCCTTTTGATAAAATATG
>CABTXJ010000042.1 GCA_902488785.1 uncultured Eubacteriales bacterium
CTATAATTTCTAGAATAAGTTTCTACACTTTCTTTTGCAATTTCTGCTTCTTTTTCCATGTTTTCACTATAAACTACAAATGGAATATTTTTTGACTTACAAAATTCTTTTGCTAATATTTCATCATCTTTTGCTTCTCTTCTAATCATATGATTTACATGAACTGCAATCATATAATTTGGAATATTTTCTTTTAAAACTTTTTTTTCATTTAATAAATAATTATAAGTCATTTCTGCTAGGTATATTGAATCAGGCCCTCCTGATAGTGCAATTATAGCAAATGAATTTTCATTCTCAAAAGCATTTTTCTCTAAAATATCATATATTTTTTTTATATTATTTTTTTCTTTTTCTATATATGCTCTATCCATCCTAAAATCTTTCTTCTTCATCTCTATCACCATAATTTTCAAATTTAGTAAAACTACCCATCCATAATAATTGTACAGTAGAAAGTTGACCGCCTCTATTTTTGGCAATTATTATTTCTGCAGTATTTGGATTATCTGTTTCCTTATTATAATAATCGTCCCTATATATGAAAAGTACCATGTCAGCGTCCTGCTCTATTGCTCCAGATTCTCTTAGGTCTGAAAGCATAGGCCTTCTTGTTTCACCTTTTTCTGCAGATCTTGAAAGCTGTGAAAGAGCAATTATTGGTATATTAAGTTCCATTGCAAGCTTTTTAAGTGATCTACTAATTTCAGAAATTTCTTGCTCTCTTGTAGAGTTTCTTCTTCCCGCAGGTTCAATAAGCTGTAAATAATCCACAACTATTAATCCAATATTTTTTTCTATTTTTAGTTTTCTAGCCTTAGCTCTTATATTCATTATATCGATACCTGCTGTATCATCAATATATATTTCTGCTTCTGATAATTCATCACCTGCAATAGATAATCTTTCCATTTCATCCGTTGAAATTCTACCTGTATTTAAATTTGTATTATCAACTAATGCTTCTGATGCAAGCATCCTTTTTACCAATTCATTTTTAGACATTTCCAAATTAAATATAAGTGTTGGAATATTATATCTTATTGCTGCATTTGTAGCTATATTATTTGCAAGTGCTGATTTTCCCATACCAGGTCTTGCCGCTAATATTATTAAGCTAGATTTTTTAAATCCTGTTGTTCTTCTATCTAAGTCTATAAATCCACTAGGTACACCGACTATATTACTTCCCGCTTTATTTAGTTCATCTAGTTCTATAAAAGTATCTATAATTATCTTATTGATTCTTTCTAATGAATTATTTGTTTCATCTTTTCCTAAGTCAAACACTTCTTTTTCAACTAAGTCTATAATATCTTTAGGATCTTTAGAATCATAGCTTAATTTTTGCATTTTTACTGCAGTTTGTATTATTTGTCTAAGTTTATACTTAGACAATACCACTTCTATGTAATTTTCTAAATTACTTGTAATTGATACTTCTTCTGTAAGTTTACTTAAATACTCATAGCCACCTATTTTTTCAAATTTACCCATTTTTTCTAGTTCATTTTTAACTGTGATTATATCAATTGGTATACCATTTGTACTTAATGTAACCATAGCTGTGTATACTATCTGATTTTCTCCACTATAAAAGAACTCAGGTTTTAGAATTCCTGTAGTTTCAAGAGTTGCATCTTTATCTACAAGCATTATACCAAGTATTGCTTGCTCTGCTTTAATATCATATGGTAGTTCTTTTAGTGTATCCATCTTCTTTCCTTTTTTGTTTTATTTTATTTTTTTTATTATTCCATTATTTACTTTTTACTAATATTCTTAATTTTGCTATAACTTCTTTATCAAGTTTTACATCTATCAAGTAAGATCCAGTTGTTTTTATTGAATCATTTGCAACTATTTTCTTTTTATCTATCTTCTTATTAGCTTGTTTCTCTAATTCCTTAGAAATTTCAGAAGGTGTAATTGTCCCAAAAAGTTTACCCATTTCACCAGTTGTTACATATATTGAAATAGTAAGCTTTTCTAGTTCTTCTTTTTCTTTTTTTGCTTTTTCTATCTCTAATTTTCTATTATGTTTTTTAAGGTTTTCTTCATCTTCTAGTTTTGCTATATTTTCTCTTGTTGCAAGTTTTGCTTTATTTTTTGGTAGTAAAAAATTTGTAGCATAACCACTTTTAACTTCGATAATCTCACCTTTTTTACCTACTTTTTTTACATCTTCTAAAAGTATAACTTTCATATTGCCTCCTGTTTTAATTTACTGTTTCTTCATAATATTCTTTTACTGCATTAATTATTTTTTCTTCTACAACATCATAATCATCTGTTTCAATTTGTGCACCAGCAAGTGTCATATGACCTCCACCACCTAATTTTTCTGCTATTAATTGCATATTAATATCACCAAGTGATCTTAAACATATTTGCATTACCTTTCCGTCATATCCATATGTAATACTTGCGGCTATATCACTTATTTTAAGCATTTGATCTGCAGCTTTTGCACATTCTAAATTTGCTGCTGTAGATTTTTTTTCATTTCTTGCTATTGCTATTTTTTCTGAAATCATTTTTGTATTTTTAATTATATCATAAATATTCATATATCCATCTAAATTTGTCTCAAAATATTTTTTTACTCTTATTATATCAATCCCAAATTTTCTTAAATATGCTGCGGCTTCAAACGTTCTTACACCAGTTTTAAAAGTAAAATTCTTTGTATCTACTAGTATTCCTCCATATAATGCTTCAGCTTCAAATGAATTTAATTCTATACTTTTTTCAGAATATTCTATTATTTCAGTAACAAGTTCTGATGTAGATGATGCATATACTTCATGATATTCTATTTCTATATTTTCTATATAATCTACAAGTTTTCTATGATGATCTATTAAAGCTATATGTTTTGAATTTTCTATTAACTCTGGAAACTCTGTAAATTCTTTTCTATGTACATCTACTACTACAAGTAATGTATCTTTATTTATTTTTTGTAATGCTTCCTGTTTAGTTAATATTATATCATCATATTCTTCATTTTCTTTTATTATATTTTTAAATTCACCTAACCCTGCACTTTCTATATTACTTGCAATGTATGCATTACTGTTAAATTCACTAAAAAATCTTCTAAGCCCTATTGCAGAGCCTAATGCATCAATATCAATATTTTTATGTCCCATTATTATAATATTAGATGATAATTTTGCCTTATTTGCAAGCTTTTTAGATATAACTCTTGATTTTACTTTTGTTAATTTTTCTACCTCTTTTGTTTTACCACCATAAAACTTCATTTTTCCATCAATTACTATACCTGCTTGATCTCCTCCTCTTCCTAGTATTACATCTAGTAATTCTTTTGAAGAAACGTATGTGTTTTCCAACTCTTCTCCTGCTTCTGAAAGTGATATTGATAATGTTGCAGGTATAGATATTGTAGTATATATTTTTTTTACATCATTTAATATGCTAAATTTATCTTCTTTTATTTTTTCTAAATATCTTTTCTGGAATAATATTATATAATTTTCTGTATCATTTTTAATAACTAATCCATTAAATTTAGCTGACCAATTATATATTATTCTATCAATTTCAGAAAGTATTCTAGATTTTTCTGAGGATACTATTTTAGATATTATTTCTTCATAATTATCTATTTTAATAAAAGATATCATAAGTTTTTCTTCATCATATTTTCTTTTTAATTCTTCTTTTCTTGTATTATTTAAAAAATATAATGTATATATATACTTATATGCTCCTACTATATTCTTTTTAGGTATTTTAAGAAAATTTCCAATAACTAAATATATATTATCATCTATTTCTACTTTAGTATGTATATCACTTAATTTTTCATTATTTCTATTATTACCATTTTCAATATCCATTTGTGCCTTTTGTATTATCATAGAAATCTTTTTTTTCGCTTCTTTTTCGTTTATTTCACTATTGAATTTTTTACTTTTCCAAATTATATTTGCACTTTCATCTGCAATTAGCATAGAAAACGGTGAATTTACAAGCATATTCTGTGTTGCAATATTCATATCTTCAGTTAATTTAACAAAATTATTTTTAAAATTTTTCCTATTTTTCGATATTTCATAGTAATTAAGCATTATTAGCATAATAACAAGTATTACACTTGGTATTATATACATATTATTTCTAATACTTAAGCAAATAAGCAATACCATTATAATTAATATATATATATAGTTTATTGTATTATTTTGATTACTAAATTCCTTTTTTTTTCTTTTTATATTCCTATTCTTTTTCATATACTATTTCCTAATCAATATCTAATTTTTTTAAAAGATCCTCTTCTTTTTTTCTCATTATTTTTTTATCTTCATCATTTAAATGATCATATCCTAATAGATGATAAAAAGAATGTACTATCATATATGCCATCTCTCTTTTTAAGCCAGTTTCATATCTTCTTCCATTTCTATATACTCTAGCAAGAGATATTGCCATTGAACCCAACATTATTTTTGGTAGATCATCTACTTCTTGATTTTTTATCTTAAATACTTCAGAATTATTTTCTAATTCCTCTTTTGTGTACTCTGGAAATGATAATACATCGGTAGTTTTTGGATTATTTCTTGTTTTTTGGTTTAAATTTGCTATTACTTTTGGATCTGTAAACATTATTTCAACGCAAACATTATTTTTAATATTTTCTTTTTTTAAGCCTTCTTCTATTATTTTTTTTGAAAATTTTTCAAGACTCTCCCCTATTTCATCTTCAAATGTATAATATATTTCTTTTAAAGTTTCTAATGTATGATTGTTATAACTTTCTATTAAAACTTCAATATTTTTGTCTTCAGCAATTACTTGTTTTCCTATTGCTTCTTCAATAATATTATTGTTTGATGCAATTTCTTCATCTGTAGCTACTTTTTCTAAATCTTCTCTTACCCTATCATATACTCTAACTGCATTTTGAGTTTCTAATCTTTTTTTAATTGTTAATTCATCTAAGTTAATTTCTTTTTGTATTCTCATAATCGAATCAGTTATTATACTTGTATCCTTTATCTTATCCATAAATCCTCCGATAAAATCATATATTTTAATTTATTATAACATATTAATATAATTTTAAAAAGATAAAAAGAAGATTAAAAATAAGATATTATTTAATGAATAATTACACAAAATAACCATTTTTTATGCTTATACTATTACATAGCACTATCCAACTATGTTATATATACTATTTTGAAAGAATTTTCATAGGGTCTAAATATGTCCCATTAACTCTAACTCCAAAATGTAGGTGTGGACCTGTTAATAATCCATTTGTATATCCATAATTATCAGAATAATTACTAATTTTCACATACTTTGGCCCAACATATCCAATTGTTTGCCCTCTAGTTATATATTGATTTTCTTGTACCATCTTATATGGATTAACATGTGCATATATATAAGTAATATTATTATCATCTTTAAGCCATATACTATATCCATTTGCACCATCTAAACTACTTTTAACAATAATTCCATTTGTTACAGCGATTAGATTTGTTCCTTCAGGTGCTGCAAAATCCACACCATAATGAAAAGAATTTTTCTTTTTAACCGGATGATATCTAGATCCAAATTTAGATGAAATATTATATTTTTTTGGTAAAGGATATAATATATTATTATTTAGATTACTTGAAATATTAAAATTATTAAAATTTACCTTATTAGAAATAAAGTTTAAATTTTTATTATCAATTTTAATTACATTATTTAAATATTTTTCATCTGAAAAAAATAACAAAAAAGATAAAATAATTATAATTACAATATAAATATATGTAGCCCTATATATATCTTTTGCTATATCAGATGTATTAATTATATTAGAATTATCTAATTTATTTATTTTCTTACTTTGTTGCTTCTTATTTTTCATAATATCCATTAATTTTATCCGCCTTTTAATTTTAGTTATTTTAATTATTTTAATTATTTTAATTTTTAATTATTTTCTTTTTTAAATTCACAGCATATTACCACTTTTTTTAATTATTTGCAAATATAGTATTAAAAAATCAAACTAAAAAAAGGCAAAAAAAAAGAGCTAAGCTCTAATACCATATTATATATAATAAAAATATATATCTAGCAACGCCCTATGTTTCCAGCAGACAAATCTGCAAGTATTTTCGGCTCATATAGTGCTTGACTTCTGTGTTCGGGATGGGTACAGGTATTTCCACTACGACATCATCACTAGATAAAGTACACTCAAAAATATATAGAACTTTTTTAAGGCAAAACCTTGTGGTTAAGCC
>CABTXJ010000043.1 GCA_902488785.1 uncultured Eubacteriales bacterium
CTTTTGATTCTAATTTTTCTATTATTTTTAAATCTTCAATGTAATATTTTTCATTCAATTTTAAAATTAAATCTTTAGATAGGTTTGTCATTTCATCAAATGTTACTACATTCTTTTTATATAGCCATTCATATATTTGTTTAGCCCTATATTCCTTTTCAGAAATAGCAACCATTTCTTTTTTTAAATCATCTAAAGTATAATTTTTTATTCCTTTTTTATTTACTATTGTATATGCCATAATTCTATTTTTTATTATATATTTTATTATTTTACCTTTCAATATTTTTTATTTATTATTATTAATCTAAACATTATTTTAATATTAGTTTATTATATAACAAAGCGTATTCTACTGCAAATTATATCTATTATATAAATTAAGTTTAAGTTAATTTTAAAGAAATTAATAAAGTATATATAATTTTAACATAACCATTTTAAAAAAGTAGCAATACATAATACAAAGCGGTGCTTTTATGTATTGCCACTATATTAATTATTCATTAATAATAATTATCATTATATATTAAATATAATCTTCTTCTACACTTTTACCCAATACTCCTATAGAAAATGGTATAAGTACTGTTGCCGTAGTAAATAGTGGAAGTATATATCTTGTTTCACCTGCTACTGGTGAAAATAGTACAGATATGTATATACTAATAAGTGGCAGAAATGCTACCATATATATGTATTTTTTCTTGTATATAACATACATAAATGAAGCGATTACAAAGTATAATACATATGCAATATTTAAAAATAATGAAAATACTGGTATTTGACCATAATACATACTATTTGTATATTTTATTATCTTTCCACTTTTGTCTATTTTAGGATCTGGATATATATCAACTTTTCCAAATCCACCATTATTATTATCTTCTACCGCCTTATATACTGGTACTAACAGTTGGTAGTTTGGATAGTAGTATAGGTAGGTTTGTGAAAATACAGCCTGCAAACTATCTAGCTTAAATCTTCTAATAATGTCCATAGCAAAGCATACAAATTCTTTTTCATTTTTAACTATTTCTTCTTCTACTAATGCATTTTTAATTGGATCTGCAAACCATGGATTATAGTCTTTTTTTATCTTTTCTATTTTTTCTTCTTGTGTTAAATCAAAACTATAGAAGAACTTATTTATCTTTTCTCTATCTTCTTTAGTAAGCTCCTCTTCATGTTCTCTTACATTTCTTCCTACTATCTGTGCTAGTATACTATATTTTTCTATACTATTTCCTTTTCCAACACCTGCATAAGTAGTTAATGCTTTAATTGTACCTGTATATACAACAATTGATAATACAAATGCAAATATTACTTTTGCAATTTGATTTTTTTTAATTGTTTCTACCCTTCTTACTTGTCCATCTTTCCTACTTACTACATATTTCTTATTAAATAAATATAGAAATAATAATAGTATTGGTAGTATTAGTACATATGCATACAGCGCATTGTGCCTATAGAATAACGAAAGTAATATTAATATTGCAAATACTACAATATTGCTATTTTTTGCAAAATATTCTTTGGTATTTGAAACTATATCAATTAAATGCATTGTCATAAGTAGTATTATCATAGAAAATGTAATGTCTTTGTGCCCCATCATTGCATGTTGTGCTACCGGTTGGTAGAACATAAAAAATAGTAACAATATTTTCCTATATGTAATAGGCGCCTTCTTTTTAGCTAAATAATATAATACGTATGAACATACAATGCTTGCAAGTATCATTTTAACTACACTTACTAGTAATACTCCGGCATTGTAACTGCCAAACATCCTATTTCCTAATTCAACAATACCTCCATATAGTAGTGTATGAAGTAATGGATGGTCGTTTATGTATCTACCGTTAATTACTTGTGTTATCTGATACTTGTTATCAAATGTACATAGTCCTGGGTATCTTGCAAGTAATGTAGGTATCCATGCCATCAATAATAATATTGTAACTATTATTAGTGATTTTTTATTTGCAGATAGTACATAACTTCCCTTACTATTATTGCAGTAACTATCTTCTTTGCATAGTCTTGTTTTTCTTTTACCATCTATTTTTTCAAAAATGTTAAATAATACTATTAGTGCATTTTTAGCAAATATTGTAACTCCAATATTTGTTAAAAGAATATACATTACTATTTTTTTGGTAATAATTATTTTAGTGTTTGAAAAAGATAATAAATTTGGATCAAATGTAACTAAGCTAAGTCTACCTATTACAACAAATATTGATATTAAGATACCAAATATATATGAAACTATGAGTAGTCTTTTAGCGTCCTTCTTATCATATTTCCTTTTCTCTTTTAATATATTATATGAGTTATATAATATAATTAGTGTAAGTGGGAATATGAACATACTCATTTTTATATAATCAAATTCATTGCTTTTAAAATTATATCTAGTATCTAATGCGTATGTAGATATAGCAGACATTATAATTACAAGTATAATCATATTTTGACTAACTATATTATGTATTTTTTCTTTCAAGTTTTCCTCCTTAATTTCTAATACATCTATTATACTGTATATATATTATTTTTTGTATATGTATGACTATCATAATTGCATAAAAAAATAGTACCTAAAAGGTACTACTGTGGTGCGACTAAGAGGACTTGAACCTCCACGTCATAGACACTAGATTCTAAGTCTAGCGCGTCTACCAGTTCCGCCATAGTCGCATAACATATATACATTATAATGCAACTAAATATTCTTGTCAATGCATATATGGTATTTTTCTTAAATTTCTCTTTCATCATTATTATCTAAATAAGTAATAATTTTTACTAATTATTATTTAAGTCTAACTACTATAGTTACTATATCTTCTTTCTTACCCAATAATCCATCTATCTTTTTCATAATTCTTAAAAACATATTATCTTTTTTAATTTTAGTTTCTTTTTCTTTTGTTTTTTCTTCATTTTCTTTAGCAATTATTTTAATATATTGTATTTGTTCTTGTTCTTCTTTGCTTTTTTCTTCTTTCCTATCTTGTATACTTGCAACCAATTCTTCATTTGACACATCATAGCTTAATTTTTTGTTTTCTAGATACAATTCTTGTATATCATGTATATCTTTTTCTTTTCCTCTGACTATAATATTATCTTCTTTTCTTTCTGCAGTATATGCATTACTATAATCTTTCATATTATATATACTATATATCGAATAATATACGAAAGAAAATATTATTAATAAAAGAAATATTAATGATATTGCTCTTAACCACTTGCTTTTTTCTACTACTTCTTCTTGTATATCTTTATTTTCTTTTTCTTGTTTATTTTTTATTTCTTCTATTTCTTCTTTCATATCTATCCTTGTTGTTCTTCTTTTTTAAATATTTCATAAAAATTATGGAATGTATACCCTTCATCTTTTAATGTTTTAATAACTTGTCTTAGTGTTTCCGGTGTATATTTTTTATCTCCTGCATCATGCATAAGTACTATTAGATTTCTATCTTTTGATCTTGTATCATTAAATTCCTTCATTTGTGATTCTACTGAATTATTCCCTGCTGCATCTCCAGTTAAACAATTCCAATTAGTTGATGCTATATTTTTTTCTGTAAGCATTGCTTTAGCTTTTTGCTTAACATTATGGCTTTTTCCTCCATATGACCCACCAGGAAATCTAAATAGGAAAGTATTATATTCTTGTCCTAAAACTTCTTTTATTGCTCCTTCACATCTATTATATTCATCTATTACCGCATCTGTTGAAGAATATATTTTATCATATTCATGTGAATAAGAATGATTTGCTATATAGTGCCCTTCTTCTTTTTCCCTTTTTAATATTTCAGGATTAATTTTAACCATCTTTCCTAAAACAAAAAAAGTTGCTTTTACATTTTCTTCTTTTAATACATCTAATATTTGAGGAGTAATCTTTGATGGTCCGTCATCAAATGTTAAAAATACTTTCTTTTCTTTGCCTGAATATATAGCTCCAACCACTTCTGCTGCATTTGGTATATTAGATGGAATATTTTCTCTTTTCTTTCTTTCCTCTTCTTCTTTTCTTTTTTGCTCTTCTGCTATTTTTCTCTCTTCTTCTTTTGCTTTTTCTTCAGTTATTTCTCTTTCTCTTTTTTCTACCATCTTATTATATTTTATATTACTAAAAATAATTGTAAAAACTGAAATAGCAATAACTAGCAAGCATATAATAGAAATTATTTTTATTCTATTTAATTTTTGGCTATCACTATTAGCATACATTTTAATTAACTTATTTTTAACTATTTTTAACTTATTATTATTTGAATTTCCTAATAGTTCATATTCCATCTTATGCCTCTTTCCTTATATATGTTTAATACTTAATTAATTTAATCACTATATCTTAGTTAATTTGAAATTAGTGTAATCTCCAGATATCAAAGAAAAATCTATTCCCATATAATTTCCTTGTATGGCTTCACTATGGCTATCACCATGTAAATGACCATAATAGCATTTTGTTATATTATTTTTCTTTAATACTTCTATATAGTCAACATCTTCTATCATTTGTTTTTTTTCTTCTTCAGTAATATCTAAACTATTTAAATAGTTTAAATATCTTTTTTTTACATCTTCCCTATATATTGGCGGGTAATGAAGTACACAAACTTTTCTGATTTTGTTTTTTTCTTCATCTGGGATATTTTTTAATTGTTTTTCTAAGGATACTATAGAATTTTCAAGTCTTAGCTTTTCTCTTCTAATATTTGTAAATTCTTCTTCAGGATTTAATGTACTCCACCCTTTAGCTCCTACTACTGCTACATCTTCTATAATATATGAATTATTATATATAAAATGAATATTTTCTATTCCATTTTCTTTTAAAAATCTATCCATTTTAGAAATAGTATTCCACCAAAAGTCATGATTACCTCTTAATATATACTTTGTTCCAGGAAGCTCATCTATATATTTAAAATCTTCTAGTGCTTCTTCCATATTCATTGCCCATGAAAAGTCACCAGCTATTATAACACTATCATTTTCTTTTACAGTTTCTAGCCAGTTTTTTCTTATTTTTTCCATGTAGTTATCCCAAAGTGTTCCAAACACTTCCATTGACTTATTGTTATCACCTATTGCAAGGTGTGTATCTCCTATTATATATACCATATCTTCTTTTCTTTTTTTATTATATTTTACTATTTTATTTTATTCCATTATACTATTTCAATATCAAATTTGGCTTTGCATCTACTGAGTAATCTGATATTATTCCATCCATGTAATTATAATATCCTGCAGATGCTATCATTGCTGCATTATCTGTACATAGTTTAATTGGTGGAAAATATACTTGTATTCCATCTTCTTTTAATTTTTCAAATTCTGCTCTAATATATGAGTTTGCAGATACTCCACCACATACTGCAACCTTATCTAAATTATATTCTTCTAATGCTTTTAATACTTTTTTAACTAATATTTCTGTTGTTACTTTTTCAAAACTATTTGCAAGGTCTGCATAATTTAGCTCTTCTTTGCTATTATGATTTAAATTAATTATTGCTGTTTTTATTCCACTAAAGCTAAAATCATATCCATCCATATTAACTTTAGGAATCATATCATAATAACTAGGTTTTCCTTCTTTTGCAAGCTTATCCACTTTTGGTCCACCAGGATATCCAAGTCCTGCTATTCTTGCAACTTTATCATATGCTTCCCCTATTGCATCATCTCTTGTTCTACCTAATATCTCTAAATCATTATAATCTTTAACATATACTAAATGTGTATGTCCACCTGATACAATTAGTGCAATAAATGGTGGTTTAAGTTCTTCATATGTTATATAATTTGCCGCTATATGTCCTTTCAAATGATGTGTTGCAACTAGTGGCTTATTGTATTTAAAAGAAAGCCCTTTTGCAAACGATAGCCCAACATGTAATGCTCCAACTAATCCAGGCCCTGAAGTAACAGCAATTGCAGTAATATCATTCATTGTAACATCTGCATCTTCTAATGCCTTTTTTACAACATTTGATATTGCTTCAATATGCATTCTAGATGCTATTTCTGGTACCACTCCACCAAAAGTTTCATGTGTTGCAATTTGTGTATTAATTACATTAGATAATACTTTTCTACCATTTAAAACAACAGCTGCTGATGTTTCATCACAGCTTGATTCAATACCTAATATATATATATCCTTTATTTTATTTTCCTCTTTCCAAATTATTTTTCTTAATTAAATA
>CABTXJ010000044.1 GCA_902488785.1 uncultured Eubacteriales bacterium
AAGGTTTAGTTAAAAGAGGAGTAACAAGAGTTGTAACACCTGGAACTATTACAGAACTTAATATGCTAGATGACAAAAAATATAATTATATAATGAGTATATATTTTGATAAGATAAGATATTATATAGCATCTGCAGATATTAGCACATCAGATTACTATGTAACTGAAGTTAAAACAAAGGAAAATGTATATGACGAAATCTCTAGGTTTTCACCTAGTGAAATAATAATAAACGAAGAATTATCTAAAGATAAGAAGTTTAAAAATAACTTAAAAGAAATTATGAACATATATGTAACAGAAAAAGAAAATAGTTATTTTGATTTAGATAAAGAAGACGAAGAAGAAATATTAAAATCATATACTTTTGAAAAAAGAACATTAAGTAATTCACTAAGCAAAGAAGATAATGTAGCTATAACATATACATTAAAAGATACAGTTAAACAAAATACTATATTTGATATGTTTGGTGAAGACGAAAGCAATAATGAACCAGAAGAAAATTCACCAGATAAAGAAAAAGAAAATAATACAGATGGTGAAAATAAAAAAGAATCTTTAAATGAAAAAGTAGAAGATAATACTTGGATTAAAACAAATATATCAAAGGCAATAATTGCAATACATAGATATATACAAGAAACACAATTAAGTGAAATAACAAATTTAAGAAATATATATATGTATAGCTTTGATGGATATATGGCATTAGATAGAACAGCTAGAAGAAATTTAGAAATAAATAGTAGGATGATAGATGGTTCTAAAAAAGGAAGTTTGCTTTGGATATTAGATAAGACTAATACATCAATGGGAGCAAGATTACTTTCGAGATGGGTAAATGATCCACTAATATCTAAGGAAGATATTGAAAGTAGGTTAGATGGAGTAGAAGAACTAAAAAACAACATTATACTAAGAGGAGAGCTTAAAACATTACTTAAGAAAATATATGATATTGAAAGAATAGCAGGAAAGATAGCATTTAGTAATATTAATGGAAAAGATATGATATCTTTAAAAAATAGTATAATGTATTTACCAGATATTAAAGAAGAACTGAAAAATTCTAAATCAACTATACTTAAAAATATATATTTAGATATTGATACACTAAAAGATATATACAAATTAATAGATGAAATGATAGTAGAAAATCCTCCAATGACTATTACAGAAGGTGGATTAATAAAAGAAAGCTTTAATGAAGAAATATATAATTTAAAACATTTAGGTGAAATAGGAAGAAAATGGATTGCAAGCTTAGAAGAAACTGAAAGAGAAAATACTGATATTAAAAATTTGAAGATTGGATATAACAAAGTGTTTGGATACTATATTGAAGTTACAAATGCTAATTTAAGCAAAGTACCTGAAACATATATTAGAAAACAAACACTTAGAAATGCAGAAAGATTTGTAACATCTGAATTAAAAGAAATGGAAGAAGAGCTATTAAATGCAGAGGAAAAAGTTAAGAAACTAGAATATGAATTATTTATGAATTTAAGAAAAACAATTTCAGAAGAAGTAACTAGAATAAAAAGGGCAAGTGATAATATTGCAAAAATTGACGTACTTACATCATTTGCAGAAGTAGCAGAAAATAATAATTATACAAGACCTAGTATAAATAATGAGGGGATAATAGATATTAAAGGTGGGAGACACCCAGTAGTTGAAAAAACTATGAAAGATCAAGAATTTGTAAAAAATGATACTAAATTGGATCAGGAAAAAGACACTATAATGATAATTACAGGTCCTAATATGGCAGGTAAATCAACATATATGAGGCAAGTTGCATTAATTACAATGATGGCACAAATAGGGTGTTTTGTACCAGCAGACAGTGCAAACATTTCTATAGTAGACAAGATATTTACAAGAATTGGAGCATCTGATGATCTATCTAGAGGTCAAAGTACGTTTATGCTTGAAATGGCAGAAGTATCAAATATATTAAATGGAGCTACAAAAAATAGTTTAGTAATATTAGATGAAATAGGAAGAGGTACTTCAACATATGATGGAATGTCAATTGCAAAAGCAGTATTAGAATATATATCTGAAAAGATAAAAGCTAAAACATTATTTGCAACACATTATCATGAGCTTACTCAAATGGGTGATGAATTTTTAAATATCCAAAATTACCATGTAGAAGCAAAGGAAAAAGATGGTGATGTATTATTTTTAAGAAAAGTAGTACCAGGTGGTACTGACCAAAGTTATGGAATACATGTTGCAAAACTTGCAGGTGTACCAAAAGAAGTATTAAGAAATGCAAATAGTATTCTTTCTAAAATTGAAATGGAAAACAAGGTAATAAAAGAGATTGCATATAATGAAGAAAGTGCAAAAGACTTAAGTGAAGAAGAACAAAAAGAAAATACTATAAGAGAAGTACCAAATATGTTTGAAATACAATACCATAATGTAATAGATGAACTTAAAAAAGTAGATATAAATAATATGACACCAATGAATGCATTTGACTTTTTAAATGATATTTTAGGTAAGATGCAATAAAAAATATATAAATAGTATTTAATAAAATATAATATGCGTATATTGTAATAATTATATGAAGTAATTGATGTATTTAAATATAATTAAAGTGTATTAACAAATATTATGAATATAAAAAAATAATAATTAGTATAAAAAATTAAATATTAATTAAGGAGATAATATGATTGAGTTAAAAAATGTAAGTAAGATGTATGGAAATAAAGAAGCAGTACATGATCTTAATTTAAAAATTAATCCAGGAGAAATAGTTGGATTAATTGGTCCAAATGGGGCAGGTAAATCAACTACAATAAATATGATAACTGGAATTACAGAAATTACAAAAGGTGACATATATGTATGTGGTGAAAGTATAAAAAAAGACGAAATAAAAGCTAAAAAGAAAATAGGGTTAGTATCTGATACACCAGATTCTTTCCAATATTTTACACCAATACAGTATTATGATTTCATAATGAATATATATGAAGTAGATAAGGAAGAGGCAACAAAGGTAATAGACGAACTTACTAAAAAGTTTGAACTAGAACAATATATGAAAAAGAATATTTCAGAACTTTCACATGGTACAAGACAAAAGGTGTTTGTAATAGGATCATTAATATCTAATCCAGAAGTATGGATACTAGATGAACCAATGACAGGATTAGACCCTGCATCTGCACATTTATTAAAACAAATAATGAAAGATGAAGCTAAAAAAGGAAAAACAGTATTATTTTCAACACATGTTTTAGAAGTTGCAGAAAAGCTATGTGATAGCATTGTAATAATATCTAACGGAAAGCTATTATATAATGGAACATATGAAGAATTGATTGAAAAACATAAAAATGATAATATTGAAAATCAATCACTAGAAGACTTATTCTTAGAAATTACTAAAAAAGAGGAGGAATAATATGCAAAAAATTATTACTCTTATACAGTACTATTTTAAGAAATCTATGAATACTCGTGGATATAGTGATAGTAAAAGTAGCAAAAAAACTATTTTAAAAACGATAGGAAAGATTGTACTTGCTATAATTATTTTGGCATATATAGCAGGATTTCCATTTGTAATGGTAAGTGAATATGTAAAAAAGATAAATGATATAGAAAATATTTATACAACATTTTTTACTCTAGTAATTGGACTTGGAGTAATACTTACAATGCTTTTTGAAATAGGCGATGCAATAACTAGAGAGTCATCAAATAATGAAACAAGAATATTAAGAAGCTTACCAATTAGTGCAAGAGAACATCTATTTGCAAGAACAATTAGTAAAACTGCTACAACGACTGGAATATTATTTGCATTTAGTTTATCAATAAATATAGCTATATCAGTATTTGCAAAATTGCCATTTAATATTACATTCTTAGTAGTAAGTACATTATTTTCACTAGTTGTACCATTTTTATTTGCAGTAGTATTTGATATAGTAGCAAATATATTAATGTATATATTAAGCTTTTTATTTAGTAAGGCAACAACTGAAATGGTATTAACAATTTTAATAATTTTAATATCAGTTACTATTTCAAATGCTTCTAATAACTCAAATGGTGGAATGGAAGCTATGATAAGCAAGGCAAATAATGTATCACTATTTTCAATTATTGCAAAACCATTTACTAACTTACTAAAAGGAAAAGAAGTATTATTATCACTTGCTAAAATATTTGGTATGTATATAGCAGTACCATCTATTATAATTTATACATTTGCAGGTATTGTTGAAAAAATTAGAAATATGTTAGCTGATATGGGGAAAAAAGAAATAGGTATTGCAAAGGTTATAGGAAGATACACAGGAAAAGCTGAAAAAGAAAAAGAAAAACTAGAAGAGCAAAGAAAAACTGGATACTATAATATGCTAACTAAAAGAAATGTAAAAAAAGAATATTTAAGAAATGAAACACAAATATTTAAATCAAATCCATCATTAATACTAAATACAATTTTACCAACTATAATATTACCTGTAGTAATGATTGCATCATTTTATGGTAGTTTTACTAATGAAATGAAAAGAAATGTTGATAAGTATACAAATTACGAAATAACAAATGTTAAAACAGGCAAAGTAGACAAGTATAATTTCTATGATAAGTTCTTAAAAGATGAAACAAAATCTAAGGAAGATTTTGAAAAAGAATTAAATGAGTACATAGAAGAAATTTCTGAAAGTGATATATCAAAAAGAGCAGAAGAATATGCAATGAATAATCAAAAAGAGGCAAGTGATTATATATTAGCTAAGGGAAAAGAAAAATTAACACCTGAAACATATGCGGTATTAGAAAAATTAACAAGTATAGAAAATGCAGAAGAAGCAAATGAAAAAATTGGAAACATACCACAAGAACAATTAAAAGAATTACAAGAGTTTCAATTAGAATCTAAAAAGTATTTAAGGGAATTTTATTTAGAAAAAACAGATTCAAAAGATGATTCAAAATATAGTAGTGATGATATCGATAAACTTAAAAAAGATTTAGCAGATACCTTTGATATGATAAAAGCTAAAGAGTATTTAAAGTATCTAAAAACAGGACTTCCAAAGGATATGTTATCAAAAGATATACTATTTAAGGTAGGAATAGCACTTATGATAATTGCAATAACTACTACAAGTACAGAATATGTATCAATGATTGCAATATCTAAACATAAAAATGAAAAAGATACTTTAAAAAGATTACCAATATCATATGAAAAGCAATATGATATGATGACAAAAGTACCTATAGTAATTACACTTGCAGTATATTTTATGTATATTATAATAGCGGCAGTATTGTTAAGAGAAAGTATTTTAAGCCTTGAAATAATTGCACCAGTATTAGTAGGTATACTTATGATAATTGCAATTGAAAGAATAAATGTATATTTTGACTTGAAAGCCCCAAACTTTTCTTGGATGAATGAAAAAGAACTTACATCTAAAGGAAGAAAGTCAATAATATTTAGTATTATTAAAATGTTTATGATGATGGGTTCAATATTTTTATTGATATATGCATTTATGGCAAACAAAACAACATTAGTACTTATAATATTTACAGCATTAGCCGTACTTTTAAATATATTAATTAGATATTTTGAAAAGAAGAATGTATATAGTTATTTTAAAAGACTTTAAAAAATAAATTAGATATATTAGAATAAAAATTACGACAAAAGTAGTAAAACATTAAAAATATATAACAAAATAGTCACCTTAAAAGCTTGATATATAAGCAAAAGGTGGCTATAGCTTTGTAAAAGGCTTGACTTTTTATATATTTGTGCTACACTTATATAAGACTATATGAATTACTAATTTTTAAGAAAAAGGAGAGTGAATCTTATAGAAAAAAAGTTAAAGTACTATTCCAGAAGGATCATCAAAATATTATTTATAGCATTGGTTGCTATGTTTATAGTATTTATGTTAGTTACTAAAAAGTTTAAACCAATGTATGAAGTAACATTAGATGGTCAAGAAATAGGAATTGTATCTAATAGGGCAAAGGTTGAAAGTGAGATAAAAGAATATATTGAAAAACCAAAAGCACCTGTTATTGAAGTAAAGGTGAATAGTAAACCGGAATACGAACTAAAGTTCGCATCACTTACAGATACAAAATTAAAAGAGGAAGAAGTATTAGAAAAA
>CABTXJ010000045.1 GCA_902488785.1 uncultured Eubacteriales bacterium
TATGGTCAAAATAGTGAACAAGTATTTATTGGAAGAGACCTTGCACAAACTAGAAATATGAGTGAAAAAACAGCTTCAGTAATTGATGATGAAGTTAAAAATATAATTGATTCAGCATATGTAATGGGTAAAGAAATACTTGAAACAAATGAAGAAAAACTTCATGCAATAGCAAAAGTATTAATGGAAAAAGAAAAAATAACTGGTGAAGAATTTGCTAAGATAGTAGGCATTGAATATAATGAAGAGGAAGAAAAGAAGATAACAGAAGAATAAAATAATAATTAATTAAAAAAGATTTTGATTTTATGTTATTTAATATTTAGCTGGGATAGGCAGTAATATAACTATCCCAGTTTTTATATATGCAAAATAATTATAACTGTGTTATAATAGTATATGAATATTACTGGAAGGATATATGGAATTAGAAGAATATATAATTAAACAAAATGAAATCAAAAAATCATTAGATGAACTTAATGAATATATTGATGAAAAAAAGCTTAAAGAAGAAATTTTATCTTTAGAAAATGAAACTACAAACCCTGATTTTTGGGATGATAATGTTTATGCAACAAAAATAACTAAAAAAATATCAGATCTAAAAAACAAATTAGATAATATGATTGTTGTATCTAAAATGTATAGTGAAATATCTGAGTTTATACAATTATCTAAAGAATCAGGAATGGATAATGAACTAGAAAAAGAAGCAAATAATATTATAGTTAAATTAGAAAAATTAATTTCTAAAATGATAAACGAAGAATTATTAGGTGATTTAAAAGATAGCAATGCAGTAGTAACAATACACTCAGGAGCAGGTGGTACAGAAAGCTGTGACTGGGTAGAAATGCTATTTAGAATGTATTCAAGATGGGCAGATGACAATTCATATGAATTAAAGTTAATTGATTATGTACAAGGAGACGTTACAGGTTTTAAAAGTATTACATTCGAAATTATAGGAAAATATGCATCAAGCATATTAGAATCTGAAATGGGTGTGCATAGATTAATTAGAATTTCACCTTTTGACTCATCAAAAAGAAGGCATACTACATTTGCATCAGTTGAAGTCTTACCAATAATAGAAGATGATATTGAATTAGAAATAATACCAAGTGATTTGAGAATAGACACATTTAGAGCTTCAGGTGCAGGAGGGCAACATATTAACAAAACAGATAGTGCAGTTAGGATAACACATATACCAACAGGTATTGTTGCAACTTCACAATCTCAAAGATCACAAATACAAAATAAAGAAGAAGCTATGAAGATATTAAAATCTAGACTATATGAACTTGAAAAACAAAAAAGAAAAGATGAAATTTCTGATTTAAAAGCAGATGAAAAAGATATATCATGGGGAAATCAAATAAGAAGTTATATATTTTGTCCGTACACTATGGTAAAAGATCATAGAACAGGATATACTGAAGGTAATATAGAAAAGGTTCTAAATGGTGATATAAGTAATTTTATACATCATTATCTTATAAGTATAAGGTTAAAATAATATGGATATAATAGTACAAAAATATGGAGGAACATCAGTAGCAGATGTAAACAAGCTAGAGAGAGTATCAAAAAATATAATACGTGAAAAGCAAAATGGAAAAGGAGTTGTAGTTGTAGTTTCTGCACAAGGAAAAACAACTAATAAACTAATAGCAGGAGAAGAAGAAATAACTAAACACCCTTCAAAAAGGGAACATGATGTTTTAGTGTCAACAGGTGAGCAAATAACAATTGCAAAACTTTCTATGATGCTAAATGAAATGGGACATAAAGCTAAATCATATTTAGCCTGGCAAATACCTATAGTTACAAATGACAATTTTAATAATGCCAGAATAAAATATATAAATGGAGATAAATTAAAAAAAGATTTAGAAGAAGGATATATATTAATTGTCGCAGGTTTTCAAGGTATTACAGAACAAGGAGAAATAACAACATTAGGAAGAGGTGGATCAGATACTACAGCTGTTGCACTAGCTGCTACACTAAAAGCAAGATGTGATATATATACAGATGTAGATGGAGTACTAACAGCAGATCCTAGGGCAATTGAAAATGCTAGAAAGATAAATAATATTTCATATGATGAAATGTTGGAATTTGCTAGTATGGGAGCTAAAGTATTACACAATAGATGTGTAGAAATAGCAAAAGAAAATAATACTGAATTATATGTACGAACTATATTTGAAGATGGCACTCCAAGTAAGGGTACAGAAATATCTGATACAAAAAATTTAGAAACATTTTCAATAAATGGAGTGACAAAAGATGACAATGTTTCTAGAATAATAGTAACAGATGTAAAAAATGAAATAGGAAGCACATATAAATTATTTAAAGTACTTGCAGATGAAAGTGTAGACGTTGACTTAGTAACACAATCAATGGGAGAAAATGCACTAAGAACAATAGCATTTACTGTTAAAAGAAATGAACTGGAAAGAGTAATTGATATATTAGAAAACAATAAGAAGGGAATTTATAAAGGAAAGATATTACATGACGAAAACTTATCCAAAATTACCATAATTGGAATTGGAATAGAAAATAAACCAGATGTAGCAGCTAAAATGTTTGAAGCTTTATCAGAAAGAAAAATTAATATTCAGATGATTAATACATCAGAAATTAAAATTTCTGTACTTGTTTTATCAGATAGAGCAGATGAAGCCCTAGAAGTAGTATATGATAAATTCTTTGATTAAATGGCCAGAAAATATAAGATAAAGATATCTAATCTATATAATATAGATTAGATTTTTTATGAAAAATTTTATAAAAAAATATAATACTAATAATGTATAAAAATAAAAATATATGTTATAATACATATATTAATAAAATAAGAAAAGAAGAAAATTAAAAATAAGAAAATAAAATAAAAGATAAAAATTAATTAATATGTCAATTATAATATTTAGTTATTATATATTATTTATTATAATTTGATATATTATATTTATATATATAAATGTAGGGGGAAAAATGGAAAACAAAAATTATTATATAACAACTCCAATATACTATCCAAATGGTAAATTTCATATAGGAACAGCATACACTACAATACTTGCTGATATGATAACAAGATATAAAAAACAAAGGGGTTTTGATACGTTTTTTACTACAGGATTAGATGAACACGGTCAAAAAATACAAGAAGCGGCAGAAAAAGCAGGAAAAGATCCGCAAGAATTTGTAGATGGAATGGCAGAATATGCAAAAGATATATGGAAAAAATTAGACATAGATTATGATTACTTTGTAAGAACTACAAATAGTATACACGAAGAAATAGTACAAAAACTATTTACTAAGTTCTTAGAAAATGGTGATATATACAAAGGTGAATATGAAGGATACTACTGTGTAAGTTGTGAAACATTTTTTACTAAAACACAATTAGAAGATGGAAAATGTCCTGACTGTGGAAAAGATGTAAGACTTATGAAAGAAGAAACATACTTTTTTAATATGAAAAAATATGAAAAAAGATTACTAGAATATTATGAAGAACATCCAGAGTTTATTGTACCAGAAGCTAGAAAAAATGAATTAGTAAATTCATTTTTAAAACCAGGACTAGAAGATCTATCTATTACAAGAACAAGTTTTGATTGGGGAGTAAAAGTACCTGGAGATGAAAAACATGTAATATATGTTTGGTTAGATGCACTTGCAAATTATATAACTTCACTTGGATATATGACAGAAAATGATGAAAGTTTCAAAAAGTACTGGCCTTGTGATGTACATATAGTAGGTAAAGATATAATTAGATTTCATGCAATATATTGGCCAATATTTTTAATGGCACTTGATATCCCATTGCCAAAACAAATATTTGCACATACTTGGTTTGTTATGAAAGATGGAAAAATGAGTAAGTCAAAAGGAAATGTGATCTATCCTACACAAATTACAGAAAAATATGGTGTTGATGTATTAAGATATATATTATTAAGAGAATTACCATATAATCATGATGGCGTATTTTCTCCAGAAGGTTTTGTAGAAAGATATAATACAGATTTATGCAATGATTTTAGTAATTTAATACATAGAACAATTGGTATGATTAAAAAATATGATTTGAGCATTTCAAAAGAAGAATCTGAAAAAAGATTACAAGAAGGAAAATATATAATATCTCAAATAGACAAAAATTTGATATCTAATATATCTGGAATAATATTTGATTTTGAAGATTTAATGGATGAATTTAAAATATCAGAAGCAATTGAAAAATTATGGACAGGAATATCAAGAATTAATAAGTATATAGACGAGAGAAAGCCTTGGGAATTATATAAAGAAGGAAATAAAGATGAATTATACACATTTTCATATGTATTAGTGAGTGAAATTAAAAAAATTAATATGTATGTAATGCCTATAGTTCCAGAAACATATAAAAAAATCAATGAAATATTTAACTTTAAAGAAGAAGATTTGAAATTTGTAAGAGACAATACAATATTAAATCCAATAGAAATTATGCCAAATCTAGATGCAAAACCAATATATAATAGATTAGATGAAACAGATGTTAAATACTTGCAAGATATAATATCTTCAAATGCAAAATAATGGTTAATAATTATAAAAATAAGACTTGCAAAAAGTTATTAATAGTGTAATAATACCATTATGTACTAAAGACTATATAGATGGAATATATTTTGAAAGGCAATAATGATGATAATGAACAGAAATGATAATGAAAATAAAAAAAATAGTACAAATAGTTTTTTAGAATATACTAAAAAAAGGCAGCAATATGGTCTAAATAATAAAAAAAATGATAGGAATCAAAAAAAAATAGAGTATCTAAGAAAAAAGCAAAAAGAAATAGGCGATAAATTAGATATGATTGAAAAAAGTATAGATGATAGAAAAGGAAATGCAAATAAAGCAAAATCATTAACTAACGGATTAGTTATAGGTGGTGGTTATAATTCTACAAGAGAATATAATAGTCATAGAGATTTAACTAAAGAACAAAATGCAACAAAAACATTTCTATACTATAACAAATATAAAAAAACAAATGAAATAAATGAGGTAAATAAAATGGAAGAAAAAGAAGTATATTTAACACAAGAAGGATACAATAAATTAAATGATGAATTAGTACATAGAAGAACAGTACTAAGAGATGAAATAGCTGAAAAAATAAAAGTAGCAAAATCATATGGAGATTTATCTGAAAATTCTGAATATGATGAAGCTAAAACAGCGCAAGAAAATAATGAAAGAGAAATAGCAAGCTTAGAGGAAACATTAAAGGAAGCTAAGATAATTGATGAAACAAATATGAATACAGAAATAGTTCAAGTAGGAAGTACTGTATATATAACTAATATATCTTCAAATAAAGAGCAAAGATATACAATAGTTGGAACAGCAGAAACAAATATACTTGAAGGAAAAATTTCTAACCAATCACCAATTGCTAAATCACTTTTAGGATCAAAAGTTGGAGATATTGTACAAGTAGAAGCACCAGTTGGAATAGTTGAATATAAAATAAAAAAGATAACTATATAATAATTAACAATTTAAAATTATGATTATGGTAAAATTATTATTTATTGATAATTTATAAAAAATTATAGAATATTATTAAAAGAGCAAGTTATTTTAACTTGCTCTTTTATATATTTTTTATGTATATTTAATAGATAAATTGAAGAAAAAAAATAAATGTGCTAATATACAATTAGTTAATTGTTTAACAATTGGAGGAAAAATGAAAAGATTTTTAAAATCCTTATTAGGACTAATAATAACATTAATTATATTAGGAACAGTATTTTGTATTATAGATACTAGTTTAGTTAAAGAGGCAAAATCACCTGTATTTTCAATTAAGAAAAATGAAAAAAATTTAACAGATGGAGCAAAATATGTAGGACTTGGTTATAAGTTATATACATATAAAAATAAGCACGACATGATTGTAAAAAAAGGATTATGGTTTACTGATTTTAAAGAAGATGAAAAAGAATATGAAAAACTTGTTAAAGAAAAAGAAGATACTAAAGAAGAGTTAAATAATGCAAGAGAAGAAAAAGAAAAGAAAATAGAAGAAGAAAAAGAAGAAAA
>CABTXJ010000046.1 GCA_902488785.1 uncultured Eubacteriales bacterium
ATTAGCTCAGTTGGCTAGAGCAGTTGACTCTTAATCAAAAGGTCCTGGGTTCGACTCCCAGATGGCCCACCATTCTCGTTAATTGTATTAATTTATTTATTTATCTTAATTATACTTAAGTCATACATGTATATGTATGGCTTTTTATTATTGATTTTTTTATTATTAAATATACGAAAATGAAATTTAATATATTAAATTACAAATTAAAAATTAATGCTTGAAAAAAATAAAATATAAATATATAATTAAGATACTTGAAAAAGTAAAAATAAAATTAAATAATAAGAATCTTATAAAGAGTGAAGGAGGGACTAGCCCTATGATCTCACACCAACCTATTAAGTTAGGTGGTAAAGCTAGTATGATGAGATAACGTATAAAAAACATGTACGAGATTATCTCTACATGTTTTTTTCTTTATAGGATGGAAAGGAAAGTATATGTCAGAAGTAGGATCATTTTTAGTACATATAAAATCAAATGATATTGAACTTCGCAAAAGTAACTTTATAAAATTTTTAAAGGAAGAAGGATATGAAGTTTCTAAGAAGCATAATTGGACAGGGCATAAAATGCATTGGGTTTGGGTAAATATTAATGATATGGAATACCACATGCCAAAAGCCGGAGTGGAAGTTGTTCCAACAATAGGAAAACATGCATTAACAGAAGAAGAGTTTTATGTTATACATAGCATATATAAAAGATATGATGGACTTAATCCATTAGAATTTAAAAATTAGGAGGAAGATATGATAGAAAAAGTAAATCCTGGACATCCAGATAAGGTTGCAGATAGGATAGCAGGAGCAATAGTAGATATTGCATATATAAAAGAAAAGGAACCAAAAGTAGCTGTAGAGGTATTAATAGGACATGGAGTTGCAACTATTATAATTGAAACAGATGTTGCTTTTGAGAAAAAAGAAATAGAAGAGATTGTAAAAAGAATTGCAGGAAATGATATTGAAAGTAATGTACTAATAGTTATGCAAGATGAAAAACTAAATGAAAATCAAAAAGAAGAAATTAGATGTGGTGATAATGGAATATTCAAAGGTGCACCACTTAGAAAAGAAGATAAGGAATTGTCAGAAATTGCAAGAAAAATTTATGAAAATATACCATCAGATGGAAAATACATTTTAGATGGTAATAAGCTAATTATATGCCAAAGTAATTGTAAAAAAGAAGAAGTAGAAAAAATTATAGCAGATATTGGAAATGGTAAAGAATATGAACTTATTATAAATCCATTAGGAGAGTGGACAGGTGGATTAAATGTGGATACTGGTGCTACAAATAGAAAGTTAGGGTCAGATATGGCAACATCACTTACAGGTGGAGGTTTGCATGGAAAAGACTTATCTAAATCGGATGTAGCAATTAATATATATGCATTTTTAAAAGCACAAAAAGAAAATAGAGAAGTTAACTTATCTTGTGCAATAGGAGATAATGAAATAGATGGAAAAGAATATAGTGAAATTGTAGAAATTGCAAGAAATTATATAAAAGAAATTGGTGGATTTGAAGAGTTTGCAAAGTGGGGATTATATTAAAAAATATAATTATAAAAATATAATTAAAAAGTAGAAATCATATATGAATAATAGATGGATTAATAACTATAGGTATATTGCCTATAGTTATTAATATATTTGGATAATATCTTTTAAAAACAAGTTTAAATTGTAATAAAAATTATATTAGTAAGTTAAACCATAGAAAAAAGAATAATAATATAGTATAATACAAATATATTAAATACAGGAGAAGAATATGAGTTACAGGGAAAAGAAAATATTAGTTATAATACCTGCATATAATGAAGAAGAAAATATATTAAAGGTAGCAAAAAGTATTGAAGAACATAAAGAATATGACTATATAATAATAAATGATGGTTCTAAAGATAATACATTGAATATCTTAAAAGAAAATAAATTAAATCACATTGATTTAGTTTTTAATTTAGGAATAGGTGGAGCAATGCAAACAGGATATAAGTATGCTTATCAAAATGGATACGATATCGCTGTACAATTAGATGGCGATGGACAACATGATCCTAAATATATTAAAAATATAATTGATCCTGTAATTGATGGTAAATGTGATATGTGTATAGGTTCAAGATATTTAGATGATGAAACAAGTGAATTTAAATCAACATTTATGAGAAGATTAGGAAAAAGTCTAATAACTGGAATTATTAAAATGTTATATAAGGTAACTATAACAGACCCTACATCTGGATTTAGAGCAGTAAATAGTAAAATAATAGAAAATTTTGCTAAAAGTTACCCTATTGAATATCCAGAACCTGATTCAACTGCAGAAATGTTAGGAAAAGGTTTAAAGGTGTTAGAAGTACCAGTTAAAATGTATGAAAGACAAGGTGGTGTGACTTCTATAAATTTAAAAGGAAGTATACTATATATGATAAAAGTACCGCTTGCTATACTAATTAAAAAAAGTAGGAAAAGTAAAAATAATTAAAAATAAAAAAATAGAAAGTGAAAAATAATTAAAATTATATTATATAAATAGGAGCAATTATGGTTAATAGTAATCTTAAAATAGGTTTGATTATAATGACAGTATTATACATCTTTATGATGTGCAGAATGATAAAAAAAGAAAAAATACAAATATCATATGTAACTTTTTGGATTGTTACAGCATTATTTGGATTTTTAATAATATTATTACCAGAACCAATATTAGCTTTTTCAAAAAAGCTTGGATTTGAATTAGCATCAAATATGATTTTTGTTATAACAATATATGTATTATATTTTTTAACATTCAAATTATTAGTTATGCTATCAAAAGAAAAAGAAAAATCAGCAATGCTTGCACAGGAAATATCAATACTTAAAACAAGAGTAAATAAGTTAGAAAAGCAAAAAGAAAAGTAAGAATAAAAGCAAAAAAAAGCAAAAAATAAACAAGAAAAGAAAATAAAAAACAGAATGGAAATATTATGAAGAAAGAAGAGTTGGAACTAAAAGAAAATAAAAACGATAATTATAATAAGAAAGATGAAAAGAAAAATATTATACAAAAAGGACTAGATATTTATAAAAAATATAAAGAAGGAATAAACTATTTAATATTTGGTGGAGTAGTAACAGTAGTAAATTTCATAGTGTACTATGTGATGTCAAAAATTGTACATATGGATAAGATACCAAGTAATATGGTAGCCTTTGTTATATCAGTAATAGTTGCATATATAACAAATAAGAAATATGTATTTGAATCTAAAACTACTGGGTTTAAAGAAGTAATGAAAGAGTTTACAAGTTTCATGTCTTCCAGAATTGCAACTGGTATACTTTGTGACATAATCATATTTGGAGTTATGGCAGAGATAATTGGTATTAATGATATAATATCTAAGATAGTATCACAAGTTGTTGTTGTAATATCTAATTATGTTATAGGAAAGTATTTTGTGTTTAGTGATGGCGATAGTAAAAAAGACTTTTTGTTTTCACTTCAAAAAAAGAACTTTAAATATACAACTGGAATAATATCATTTATATTAGCTGCAATAACAACATATATAATGAATGTTAAAATTGATTTGAATGCAGATAAGTATATATATAGTCAAAGAGGCTTAACTCTTTTAGTATTAACAATAATTATAATATACAATGCTTACAAAATAATATTTAAAAAGCAAAAAAACAAAAAAGATGTATCTAGAATAAAATTGTATTCACAAATAGCAGGTATGCTATTTGCATTTATGCTAACAATAGGTGAATTTACTGAAGAAGTATTCTTTGATGCAAAGATAGTTATATCTAACAAAATGCTATTTTTAATTATATTTAAATACATAGCATATTATATAATTATGAAAAATTTAGGTATTATTATATTTAATTATTTAGATAAAAAGAATTGTGAAAAATATGAACATAATGAATACAATGAATATAATGAATATGATAATGAAAAGGCAGATAAAAAAAGAAAGAAAGAGAATAAGAAGAGAAAATTTAAGTTTTTAGATGCAAGTAATACTTCATTTATAGTTACTACAATAATACTATTATTTTGCTACTTACCTATGTTTTTAGCAAACTACCCAGGTATAGTATCTGCAGATAATAGTTTACAAATTATACAAATGAAATCTAATTACTATACTAATGGACATCCAATAGTTCATACATATATATTTTCACATATAGTTGAACTAGGTAAAAATATGTTCGGTACATATACAAATGGCGTAGCATTATATACAGTGATACACATGATATTATATTGTATAACAATATCATATGTACTAAAATACTTAGCCAAAAAAAATGTACCATACATTATTAGAGTTGTAATATTTGCTATAGCGGCATTATATCCGCCCGTTGCAAATCATGCAATTATATTAAACAAGGATATAATATTTACTGTAGCACTTACATATTTAGTAATTGAATTAGTTGAAATGAGTTTTGATATTAGAAATTATTTTGTAAATTACAAAAATGCAGTTAAGCTTTCACTAATTATTTTCTTAACATTATTTTTAAGGCATAATGCATTTTATGCATATTTAGTTGCAATAGTATTAATACCATTATTACTATATGGTGAAAACAGGAAAAACAAGAAATTAGGAAATGAAAAATACATTCCTAATATGAAAAAATATATATCAGGAGTATTAATTATATTTTTAGTACCAATGATTACATATAATATTGCAATTGGTGCAATTATTAAATATGGGAAGGTTGAACCAGGAACTACTAGAGAAAAGCTAACAATATTATCACAAGTACTTGCAAGAAATGCAAAATACAATAGAGATGAATTAAGTGAATCTGAAAAAGAAGCGATACTTGGACTATATAATAGTGATATGATTAAAGACTTAGACCAGGTAGCTAAACTATATAATCCATCACTAAGTGACGAGCTTAAAAACTCAATATTAGTTGATAAAGATACTAAGAAAAAAGAAGTGTTAAAAACATTCTTGAAATTAATATATGAGCAACCATTAGATAGTATGCAAGCATTCTTTTCACAAACACATATATACTATTACCCAGTAAAAGAAAATATATACTTACCATCATCAGGTGTATCTAATTATTGTTTCCCAGGACATGAAAAATACAAAGAAATGTTAGACCTTCATCAAGACCCTAAAATATTTAAGACAAAAAATAATGTAAATAATACTGAAAAAGAAAATGAAGAAAAATACATACATGACTTGTATTATGGAAAAGTACCAGTAATATCTATACTTACAGTAATAGGATATATTATATATGCACTAATATTTAATGTACTTTACCTATTCTATAGTAGGAGATATGCAGAAGTTATACCACATATTATATGGTTTGGAATTTTTATAACTTGCCTGCTTTCACCAGTAAACGGAGAAATTAGATACATATTGCCAGCATTTATGTCAGTATATATACTAATACCAATGTTATTTAGAAGAAAATATAAAATAAAAGACTAGACAATTTTACATAATTGTGCTATTATATATGTATATTTAACACAGTTAAATATTTTGTAATTTCAGAACAACTTTAACTAAAGGAGGAACATTATGAGAAGACATGAAGTTAAGGAAGGCAAGGATTTAATTAATACTGAAAGTGAGATTTTAGTTCCAAGAGCTAAAATAAAAACCTTTATTTTTAGAGGTAAAATGGGTAAAATTATTGATCATAGTATTGACGAATATGAGCAATACTACAAAGTGGAATATGATGGAAACTATTATATAACAGATGGTGTACATCAAAAAAGAGCGACATATAAAACTACATTTAATGCAAATGATGAAACATTTAAGCAATTAAAAAAATACTTAGGATCTGAATTAGGATATTATGTCGAAGGAGAAAACCGCAACTATTAAATTATAATAAGAAAAAGATGTTTAGATTATTCTAGGCATCTTTTTCTTTGTTCCTTTGTTTTTTCGGCTCTTTAACATTTAGCTGGGATAGGTAATAATATAACTGTCCTAGCTTTTTTAAATTTATGAAAAAAAGCATAAAAAAATAGTTCAATGTTCC
>CABTXJ010000047.1 GCA_902488785.1 uncultured Eubacteriales bacterium
ATATAGCACTACAAGAAGAAAAAGAAAAAGAATTGGAAATAGGAAAAGAGGAAAGGGAAAACATTAGTATATGGAAGAAAAAGAAAATTGCAATTGGAAATTTGAAGATATATATGAAAAATTAGATGAAGATTGTAGAAAAGAATTAGAAGAAGCAAAAAAAATAGGAAAAGAAATAGTAGACCTAAAAGGAAAACTAAATAATTATGATGATATATTAAAATGTCTAAAGCTTGAAACTAATTTAGCCAAAATATCTGAAAAAGCAGGAGCATATACATATCTTAAATATTCACAAAATATGAAAGATATTGAAACAGAAAAGCTTTCTATTACTGTAGGAAATACTTTTTCAAATATAGAAAAGGAACTATCTTTTGTAACATCTGAGATATTAGAAAATGATGATGAATTTTTAGAAAAGATGTTAGATGATGAAAGATTTTCTAAATACAAAACATCTCTTGAAAGATTATTTAAAGAAAAGAAACATATACTTTCTAAAAAGGAAGAAAAGATCCTTACTGCAATAGGATCTAAAATATCATATTCTGGTATATATGATATCCTTACAAATCTAGAAATGAACTATGGTGAAATAGAAGATTCAAAAGGTGAAAAACACACACTTACTGATGCAATGTATTCAAAATACTTAGCAAGTGAAGATAGAACTTTAAGAAAAAATGCCTATGAAAGATTATATGAAAAATACATGCTACATAACCAAAGTATAACAGAGATGTACATATCACATTTAGAGGTTATAAAAGAGGAGCTAAAACTTAGAAACTATAATTCACTTTTGGAATCATCTTCTCTTTCAAATGGTGTATCAGAAGATGTATATAATATATTATTATCTGCAGTTAATGAAATGATGGAAGTAAATCATAGGGCACTTGCAATTAAAAGAAAGATGTGTAATTTTGCAAAAGGTGATTACCATTTTTATGATATATACTATAATCCATTAGAAGATAATTTGGATATATCATTTGAAGAGGGAAAGAAAATGGTATTAGAGGCATTATCTGTTTTAGGTGATGATTATATTAAAGTATTAGAAAAAGCATTTTCAAATAACTGGGTAGATGTATATCCTAAAGAAGGAAAAGAAAATGGTGCATATAGTTTAGGAATATATGATGTGCACCCATATGTAATGCTTAATCATACTGGATCATTAGACGATGTTTCAACAATAGCACATGAGATGGGACATGCAATGCATTCATACCTATCATCTAAAGAACAGGATTTTGAAACACCAGATTACACAATAATGGTTGCAGAAGTTGCATCAACAGTAAACGAAATGCTTTTTGCAGAATATAATATTTCAAAAGAAGACGATAAGAAGAAAAAAGCAAAACTATTATTTGATTTAATAGATAGGATTAGAGCAACATTATTTAGACAAACAATGTTTGCAGAATTTGAAAAATATGCAAATGAAGCAATATGGGATGAAAAGGAAATAACAAGAGATGACTTAAATGCATATTATAGCGATTTAATTAAAAAATATTTTAAAGATGAAGTAGTTGAATCAAATGAAATAATGTATGAATGGTCTAGAATCCCACACTTCTACAGGCCATACTATGTATATAAGTATGCAACAGGAATATCATCTGCAATATATATAGCAAAACATATATTAGAAGATGGAAAAAACAATGAAAGAGAATATATTGAAAAATATTTAGATATGCTAAAAAGTGGTGGATCAAAATTATCACAAGATACTTTGAAAATAGCAGATGTTGATTTGGAAGATAAGAATGTATACAAAGAGGCTATTAATTATATGAATGACAAGATAACAGAGCTTGAAGGATTAATTGAAGAGTAATTATATATTAGGAAATATTTAAAAAAGTCTATTAAATATAGACTATGCAAAATTTAATATATATAATATTATTTGTAAAATATAATATAGTACAATAATAAATTGAAGATTATGTTAGACAAAAAATATAAGTAATAACATTTTAAGGGGGAAATATGAAAGATTATTATATTGAAAAAGTACATGCAAGGGAGATACTAGACTCTAGAGGAAACCCAACAGTTATGGTAGAGGCATATGTAAATGATGCAAAAGGAGTTGCAAAAGTACCATCTGGAGCATCAACTGGTAAGTACGAAGCAGTAGAACTAAGAGATGGAGATGAAAAAAGATATTTAGGTAAAGGAACACTAAAGGCAGTAGAAAATGTTAATACAGATATTAATGAGGTTATATCTTCAGATTCTGAAGATGATGTTACTGTATTATATAATTCAATTGCAGAAATTGACTATGATATGATAGATAGCGATGGAACAGAAAACAAAAGTAAGTTTGGAGCTAATGCAATACTTGGAACATCAATTGCAGTTGCAAATGCTATGGCAAATGACAATATGCAAGAATTATATCAATTCTTAGGTGGAGAAGCTGCAAATACACTACCTGTACCTATGATGAATATATTAAATGGTGGAGCGCATGCTGGAAATACAGTAGACGTACAAGAGTTTATGATAATGCCAGTAGGTTTTAAAACATTTAAAGAAGCATTAAGAGCAGGTGTTGAAGTATATCATAATTTAGGTATGATACTTAAAGAAAGAGGATTATCTACAGCAGTAGGAGATGAAGGTGGATTTGCACCAGATCTAAATACTGTAGAAGAAGTATTAGATACAATGGTAGAAGCAATCAAAAAAGCAGGATACAAACTAAGAGAAGAATTTGTATTTGCAATAGACGCAGCTGCAAGTGAATGGAAAAAAGATGGAAGCGAAAAATATCATTTACCAAAATCAGGTAAAGAATATACAACAGATGAATTAATAGACAGATGGGAAGAACTAATTACTAAATACCCAATAATTTCATTAGAAGATGGATTAGATGAAGAAGACTTTGAAGGCTGGAAAAAATTAAATGAAAGACTTGGTGATAAGCTTCAATTAGTAGGAGATGACCTATTAGTTACAAATACAAAAAGACTTAAAAAAGCAATTGAAGAAAAATCATGCAATTCTATACTAATAAAATTAAATCAAATTGGAACAATTACTGAAACAATAAACGCTGTAGAAATGGCAAAAGATGCAGGAATGACAGCAATAATTTCACATAGATCTGGTGAAACAGACGATACTACAATTGCAGATTTAGCAGTAGCACTAAATGCAGGACAAATTAAAACAGGTGCACCATGTAGGATTGATAGAGTAGCAAAATATAATAGACTACTTGAAATAGAAGAAATCCTAGGTGCTAAAGCAAAATATGCTGGAAAAAAAGCATTTAAAATTAACTGGAAATTTTAATATATATATTAAAAAAAGTCAAAGAAACAAGGGTAAAAATATACTCCTTGTTTTTTATTTTCTATTTGTTTTTTATTTGATTATTTATTTATTTGCTTATTATCATTTACATATTATTATTTACAAATATATAAAAAATTTAACAATGCTATTAATATCTTTTAATATTAAAATTGTTATTATATACTAATTTTAAGTTTAGATATATTTATGATGTAAAAGGATGTAATATGAATACAAATATATTAAAAAAGAAGAATAAGAATAAAATGGCAATTAAAAGCAATATAATAATAGATAATTTATGTAGAATAATTTTGCTAACTGTATGTGTAATAATGTTATCTGCAATAACAACAATTGCCCTTACTAAAGATACAAAAGAAGCAGTTCTTTCTACATATAATTTTCCTGGAGGGCAAGAATCAACTAATGCCTTTAATAGATATGGTATGACAGAATTTCAAAAAAATTATGATACAAATTCATACTATGGATACATAACAGAAGGAAAAATGATAGCTAGAAAAATATATGATTCAGCTGCAAAAGGTGTAAATTCTATGTTTTGCTTTGAAAATTCATTAGAATTTCCAACAGGATCAGGACAAAGATATATAAACAAAGGTGAACTTTTAAATCTATCAAGCATCAATACAAAAAGTGGACAAAAAAGCATAACAAGTGCACAAAAATCAAAAATGTATTGGCTTGCAGATAATATGTATTTAAAAGAAGAAACAAACCAAAATATGAAAGTATATAGCAAGGATAAGATCTTTGAAGGAGCATATAGGAAAGTTAATCAATATAGTGAAACAGATGCATTAGATCCAGTTCATTTTAAAACAGGAATGAGAAGATACTATGTAAATGTGACAGATGATGATTTAGCAGTAATAGAACAATGGATAATATGGTATATAATGAGTGGTGATGATTCATTTGATGGAGCAGGTGCAAATATGATAAAAACACAAGGACAAGGAAGCACTGAGCCAACACAAGAAAGGAAAATGGCTAGAAAAGAAATTTATCAATACTTAAGATATATGGTAAATCAAAATAGCTCATACTCACCACAAACAGGAAGCATATCAAAAGATCATAAGTTTTTAGAAGGACCAACATCATTAGATGTTTTAAATGTAGGTTATGTTATAAAGGGATTAGAATTTAAAGTACCACAAAATGCTAAAAATAATATAGAAGATGTAAGATTATATTATTTAACAGATGATGGAAGAAAATCTACAACTGAAATAAAACAATTAGATTATGTATTATCAAGAAATGGAAGAGCACTTACAGGAACTTTAAAAGATCAATTTAATAGTGGAGCTTTTGATCTTAAATTAAGAAAAGCATTACCAGATGGTTTTTCAGGAATATATTTCCAAATACAATATAAGAATGCAAGTAGAAATGTTACAGTATTTACACCAAAAAATACAGCAGATCAAAGAATATATCAGCCAGTAGTTGAAATAGAAAGAAATATAGTACCAACTACTGCAGGTTATGGATTAAGAATAAAACAAAAACCAAAAGAATATGATTTGGCACTTAGAAAATATATTGAATCAATAGATGGAGTACAACCTACAATTTCAAGAATACCAAGAATTGACGCAACAAATTTAAAAAATGATATAAATCCAAATGGAACAAAAACCACAGCAGAATATATGCATCCTAAAAATCCATTATATGTAAAAAAAGGATCAAGCATTATTTATGCAATGAGAGTATATAATGAAGTAACAGAAGAACAAGTTGTAAACAAGATTGAAGATAAGTTACCACAAGGATTAAAATTAAAAACAAATAGTACAATAAATAATACATATGGATGGAAACAAGATGGACCAGGTAAAATATCTACTGAATATACTAAAAATAAAATAATACCAGGTGCTAAAATATCAGGGACTACAATAACATTAAGTGCAATACAAGTTAAAGTAGAATTAGAAGTAGAAGATACAGCACCGGAAAATACTATACTTACAAATATAGCAGATATTGTAACACAAGAGCCAAAAGGAGATAGAGATTCTACACCAGGCAATACATATGTAAATCCAATGTCAGCATACAAGGGAAATACACAAAATAAAGATGACTTATCAGATAAAAATTATCATTATAAAGGATATGAAGATGATGATGACTTTGAAAAGGTTATATTAAAACCAGAGCCACCAAAATATTTTGACCTATCACTTAGAAAATTTATTACAAATATATCAAATTCAAAAGGAAAAAATGAAGACCATAAGGATAGAGAGCCAAAAGTTGATGTAACAGCATTAAAAAATGGAACAAAGACTACTGCAACATATACACATCCTAAAAATGTAGTATCACTAGATCATGGAGATAGGGTAGAATATACAATTAGAGTATATAATGAAGGTGATATAGATGGATATGCAGAAGAAGTATCAGACGATATCCCAGATGGATTAGTTTTCTTACCAGAAGATAGTATAAATAAAAAGTACAAATGGAAAGTAGTAAATGGAAAGATAACAACAGACTATTTATCAAGAACAAATAATAAAGATAATATTCTTAAGGCATTTGATAAGACAAATGGTAAAGAATTAGCATATAAGGACTTAAAGGTAGCCTTTAAGGTAGACGAAAATTATGATGAAGCAAAAGGAAAAATAGTAAATATTGCACAAATAACAAAAGA
>CABTXJ010000048.1 GCA_902488785.1 uncultured Eubacteriales bacterium
AAAAACTCTGGTCTAAATGTATCTTTAACAGCTTCCATTGTTTTGTTTTCACTTGCAATCTTACTATCCCCAAATCCTATAGTATTTGTGTATATATTAGAACCTGCATTTGATGTCATAATGATTATAGTATTTTCAAAATTAACACTTCTACCTTGTGAGTCTGTAAGTCTTCCATCATCTAATACTTGAAGTAGTATATTGAAAACATCTGGATGTGCTTTTTCTATTTCATCAAATAATACTATTGAATATGGATTTCTTCTAACTTTTTCAGTAAGCTGTCCTGCTTCATCATATCCTACATATCCTGGAGGTGATCCAATTAATTTAGATACTGAATGCTTTTCCATATATTCACTCATATCAAATCTAATTATATTATCTTCTGATCCAAACATTTCTTCTGCAACCGCTTTTGCAAGTTCTGTTTTTCCTACTCCAGTAGGCCCAACAAACATAAATGATGGTGGCCTTTTTACTGTTTTAAGTCCAGCCCTATTTCTTCTAATTGCTTTTGCAACACCTTCTACAGCACTATTTTGCCCAACTACTCTTTTATGCAAGTTTTGCTCCAAATTAATTAATTTTTCTGTTTCTTCTTCAGTTATTTTAGATACTGGTATTTTTGTCCATCTTTCAATAACTCTTGCTATATCTGTTTTTGTAAGTGGAAGCGGCTTAATTTCTTTTTCTATTTTTTCTATCTCTTCTTTTAACTTACATTCTATCTGCTTATATTCTGCAGCTTTTTGGTAGTCTTCTGTTGAATCTAGTTCTACCGCCTCTTCTTTTTCTTGTTGTACTTTTTTAAGTTCTCTTTTTGTCATTTCAAGTTTATTTAATTTTGTATTTCCTAAGTTTATTTTTGAACATGCTTCGTCTATTATATCTATTGCCTTATCTGGTAAGAACCTATCATGTACATATTTTTCTGACATTTTAACTGTTTGTTCTACCATTTCTTTTGAAATTACAACCTTATGATAATTTTCATAATACTGTTTTATTCCATCTATCATTTCTATTGCTTCTTCTTCTGTTGGCTCATCAACTATAACAGGTTGAAATCTTCTTTCTAATGCTGAATCTTTTTCAATATATTTCCTATATTCATTTAATGTTGTTGTACCAACAACTTGTATATCACCATTAGATAATGCAGGTTTTAATATATTTGCTGCATTTGTAGAATTTTCTGAATCTCCAGAACCAACAATTGTATGTACTTCATCAATTACTAATATAATATTTCCTAAGTTTTTACACTCTTTAATTATTCCTTTTATTCTAGCCTCGAATTGACCTCTAAATTGTGTACCTGCAACCAATGCACCCATATCTAATAAGTATACTTTCTTATCTTGTAGCTTATATGGAACATCTTTTCCAACTATTTTAAGAGCTAATCCTTGTGCTATGGCAGTTTTACCTACTCCTGGTTCACCTATTAAAACAGGATTATTTTTAGATCTCCTATTTAGTATTTCAATAACTCTTTGTATTTCATTTTTTCTTCCAATTACTTTATCAATTTTTCCATCTTCAGCAAGATTATTTAAATTAACTCCATATTCATCTAATATGCTTTCCTTTTTAGCTTTTCTTTTTTCAGTTACTATAACCCTTGCAGTTTTTGGATTATTGCTATTATTAGGATTACCTGATACACTATCTCTTATTATTTTTAATGTTTCTTCTAACCCTGGATTTGTACCTTTTTCTCCTAAGCTATCTTCTCCGTTAATTATATTTTGCATATATTCTTCAACTTCATCTGCAAATTGTTCCCAAGATTCTTCAGAGTTATCTGTATCCGCTTCTATTTCTCCTTTTTTAATTCCATCTTCTATCTTTTTTGACATATCCTCTACAAAGTCTAGCATTTCTAGCGATGATATCTTAACATCTGGAAAGCCTTTCATTATTCTTTGCTGTGCATTAAATCTTCTCTCATTACCTATTATTCTTTCATCATCTTCTAAAAATTTTAATTGTTGTATCTCATTTTTTACATCACTATAATTCATTGAAACTTTTTCTGATACCAAATTAACTACATCAGATACTAATACTTGTCCATCAGGAAATGCACCACTATCATATAGTTTCATTATTCTATCCATTATTTTGTTGTATTCTATATTAATTTTTAAACTCTGTTCTTTATTCATACATACCTCCTCTTTAGTTATATGTATTGGTATATTATCTTTTGTTAAATATTTTTAATCTATTAATTATTATATATATTAGAATATATAATATAATTTGTCAATACTTTTTTAGCAGTCGTTTTAGCTAACTGCTAAATATATTTTATCATATATATCTATTTTGTAAAGCGTAATTATATATTTTATTATTACAATTTAAAATAATAAAAAGGACCTATTAACTAGACCCTTTTATTGCTATTAATAATTATTATTTTATTTATATATTATTAAGAATTACTCATTTTCTTTTTTGTTTTCTACTTTTTCTTTTATTTCTTCTTTTTTATCTTCTGCTTTTTCTTTTATTTCTTCTTTTTTATCTTCTGCTTTTTCTTTTATTTCTTCTTTTTTGTCTTCAGCTTTTTCTTTTACTTCTTCTTTTTTATCTTCATTTTTATTTTCTGCATTTTGTGTATTTCCATTCATTCCTTGTTTAAATACATCGTATAATGCTTTTATTTGCTTAGAGCTTTGTATTCTTTGTTGTAATTCTTGTTGTAATTCTGGAGTTAATCCTTCTTCTTTTGCTATTTCTTCATATGCTTTTAACATATCGTCATTTATTAAATATTCCATTAATGCAAATTGTGGTTGTTGTAATTGTTGTGCTTTTTCTTTATCTAAGTTTTCACTTACTCTACTTTTTGAGTATTTAACTATTAATTCTGCTTTTTTATTATCTCCAAAATCTGATACTATTTTTAATTTAGATAATTTTGATGTAAATGGCTCAACATATACATATATTATATTATTTTCTGAAACTTTTTCTGCTTTTTCCATTTTTTGTATTTCTTCTAATAAGCCATCAATCATAGATGCTACATCTTCATTTGTTAAAGCATCTTGTTTAATATTATTATCTGTTTCACTTTGCTTTGAAATTTTATTCATTGTTTCAGTTATTTTTGTTAAAATGCTTTCTTTTTTAAGTAATTCTTGAACATTTTTAGCTAATTTCTTATAGCTATCAAGATCTGGTCTAACACCAATAACTCTTTTTACCATACCATCTTCAAATACAATTTTATCTTCATCTTTTACTATAGATTTTTCAATAAATTCATTGTATGAATTTATTACATTATCAAATGATTCTTTTTCATTTTCTTTAGCAAATTTTACTATTTCTTTAAAATCACCATTGTAATTTTTAAGTGAAGTTAAAAATGCTGTAACCATTTTAATTTGTTCTGATTCTGTTTTGTATACTTTTTCTTCATTTTTTGTTTTATATCCAAAAGCTATATAATTATCTTTTACTTCTGCTCTATAATTTATTAACTCTTTTCCATCTTTTTTAACATTGGCATTTAATGCTACTACTGGTTTTTCTGCACTTTCTAAATTAACTTGTGAAACTAATTTAGCATCACCATTTCTTCCAAAATATTCAACAATTGATTTTGGTTTTATTGATTCATCAATTTTACCAGCTGTTACTGTTACTGTATTATACTCACCTTGTGTTCTTAAAAATGCAGTTTTTAATGTATCTTGAGGTGAAACCTTTTTAGAAAGTATATATGCTACTCCTGTACAAATTAACACTATTAATATAATAGCTATAATAACTGCTAATATTTTACTAAATATTGAACCTTTTCCTTTAGTTTTTATATTTTTTTCTACTTTTTGAAACTCATCTTTTAATTCTTCTTTTTTATCTTCTGCTTTTTCTTTTGTTTCATTTGCTTTAGTTTTCACTTCTTCTTTTACTTTAGTAAACTTATCTTCAGCATCTTTTTTTACATCTTCTGATTTTTCTTTTATTGGTTCTGTTTTTTCTTCTACTTTTTCTTTTATTTTTTCTGCTGTTTCTTTAATTTTTTCTCCAGCGTTTTCTAATCCTTCTTTAGCTTTTTCTATTACTGGCTCAGATTTTTCTTTTACATTCTCAGATGTTTCTTTAATTTTTTCTCCAGCATTTTCTGTAGCTTCTTTTGTTTTTTCTTTTACTTCTTCTACTTTTTCACCTGTTTTTTCTTTAAGCTCTTCTGCTTTAGCAGTTGCACTATTTTTCTTTTCTTCTGCTGCTTTTTTAGCTTTTTCAAACTCTTCTTTTATTTTAGCCATTTCTTTTTCATATTCTTCTTGAGCTTTTTTACCTAATTCTTTCACTTCATTTTTCTCAGAATCTGTTAAACCTTCAACTTTTGATTCAACTTCTTCCATATTTTTCTTACTTGAATTCATAATATCTTCAAACTTATTAAATGCTTTTTTTTCTATCTCTTGAAGTTTTTCTTTATTTTCTTCATTAAAGTAGTCTTCATTTAATTCTTTTTTTGCTGTTTGAAATTCTTCTACAGCTGATTTTTTAAGTTTTTCAAATTCGGCTTGTAAATCTTTTATATTCATATTCCCTCCATTATATTATTATACTTAAATTAATTTTAATTAGTTTAATTAGATAATTATGTTAAAAAACAAAATACATTTTCCAATTTTCTATTTAAAATCACTATAATTATCTTTATTATAACATAACAAATTAGCTTTTCAACTGATTACAATAAAATTATTAACTTATACAATACTTCTAAGTCATATATTTTTATAATTCAAATATAAGTAATTAAATTCTTATTAAAATATGATTCAAATATAAAAAAAGATAATTAACTATTATATTAATTATCTTTTACACATATATCAATTTTTATAACTTTTATTATTATCTATATAATCCTTTATTTCTATTTTTCATCCAATCAGGTATTTCTACACCATCTGATTCTTTAGATGTTTCCTTTTCTTTTTTTAGATCATTTTTTGTATTTCCTGTTAAATCTTTTATATAACTTGGTCTATCATATTCATAGCTATATGTTGGTCTATTAATTATTGATTCTTGATCTTGTTGTTCTTCTGATTCTTCTTCATCATCATCTTTATAATCATCTTCAAATCCAGTAGCTATTATTGTAACTATGATATCATCACCAGCATTTTCATCATTTACACTACCCATTATAATAGATGCATCTGGATCAGCCCCTTGTTTAATTAAATCTGATGCTGCAGTAAATTCATGTAATGCTACATCTTTACCAGTTATATTATATATAATTGCTTTAGCTCCTTCTATAGTTGTTTCAAGAAGTGGACTTTGTATAGCAAGTTTTGTTGCATCTTCTGCTCTATTTTCTCCACTTGCTCTACCTACACCTAAGTGAGCAATTCCTTTGTCTTTCATGTTCTTTCTTACGTCTGAGAAGTCAATATTTACATCACCTGTAATTAAAAGTAAGTCTGATATTCCTTGTACACCTTGTCTTAATATATCATCTGCTATCATAAATGCGTCTCTCATAGATGTTTTTCTGTCGATAACTTGTAATAATTTATCATTTGGTACTACTATTAATGAGTCTACATTTTCTTTTAATTTAGCAATTCCTTTTTCAGCCTGTATTGCTTTTTTTCTACCTTCAAAAGTAAATGGTTTAGTAACAATTGATACTGTTAATATTCCTTTTGATTTAGCAATTTCTGCTACAACTGGTGCTGCACCTGTTCCAGTACCTCCACCCATTCCAGCAGTAATGAATACCATATTAGCACCTTCTAATACTTTTTCAATATCATCTCTACTTTCTTCAGCTGCTTTTTCTCCTATTTCAGAGCTACCACCAGCTCCTAATCCTCTTGTTAATTCTTCACCTATTTGAACTAGATCGGAAGAGCACACGTCTGAACTCCAGTCA
>CABTXJ010000049.1 GCA_902488785.1 uncultured Eubacteriales bacterium
AGAAAGTTATAGAACACAAGAATGTAAAAAAAGAGATTCTTCGTATGGTAAAAGCCTATACACAAACAAAGAAAAAAAGACGGGTAGGGTAATAGATAAAACATTAGATAGGTATAATGCAAACGAATATACTAAAGGTAAACTAATTGAAATTAATATTAAAAACAATATTGTACCTTCAATACTAATAGCTTTAAATGCTATTTTAGCAATATATATTTTAATAAAAGGAAATATATTATCTGTAGATAAACAAATAAAATATATTGTAGAAAGCTCTAAAATGCCATCTTTAACAGAATATACAAATATATTTAGTTTAATAAATATTGCCTTAATAATTATAATGTCAATTATTGGTATAAGAAAAAGAAATAAGATAGATAAGAGATACTTAGCATATATATTTCTTCTTATATACTCTTTAGTTACAAATTTAAAAGGATTTAATTTAGTTAATATAACAATTATATATACAATGTCACTTACTGCATTAGATAGGTTAATACATAATAGGGACTATGATATTGATCCTGTTGCATACAAAAAGAAAAATGATGTAACTGATTTTGATAGATTATTAAATGATGATCCAATTAATAAAACAAAACTTACTACAAAGGCAAGAGTTAGAAAACATAGAAAAGTTGTATTTGCAATAACTAGTTTAACAATAGGCGGAGCAGAAAGAGTATTAGTAGATATAGCAAAAGAGATGCAAGATATATATGATATTACAATATATACAATATATGGAAATGGAACTTTAGAAAAAGAGCTTATAGGAAGTAATGTAAGCTTAAAATCATTGTTTAAAAAAGAACAAAGTGAATATGGAAAATTTAGACAAAAATTTAATATATTATTTTTTAATTTGTTTAAAAATATAATATACACAATACAGATAAAAGATATATACGATGTTGAAATAGCATTTTTAGAAGGACCTGTAACTAGAATGTTTGCAAATCCTTCATTTGCTAAAAAAATAGCATGGCTACATTCTGACATATCAAATTTTTATGAAACAAATAATTATAGGACAATAAAGATAATACAAGATAAGATAAATTATAGTAAATATGATGACATTATTTTTGTAAGTAATGAATTAAAAGAAAGCTTTGAAAAATTCTTCCCAGATAATACATCTAAAAAACAGGTTATATATAATTATATTGATGAAAATAGGATAAAACAAAAATCACAAAGTTATGTTGCTTATGAAATAACAGAAGAAGAAAAAAGCTTGGTAACTGTAGCAAGGCTTGTAGAACAAAAAGCATTATTTAGATTTTTAAATGTACATAAAAGATTATTAGATGATGGGATACTACATAGAGTATATATAGTAGGGGATGGACCATTAAAAGATGAACTTACTAAAAAAGCTAGAGAAATGGGATTAAAATCAACATTTAGAATATTGGGCTCTAGGATAAACCCATACCCATATATTAAAAAGGGAGATTATGTTTGCCTTCTTTCATATTCAGAAGGGTATGGAATTGTATTAGATGAGGCAAAAATATTAGGAAAACCTATAATACTTACAGATAGTGCTGCAAGAGAGGCAGCTCAAAATTATAGCAATTCATATATATTAGATAATAATGAAGAAGCTATATACAAAGGATTAAAAAAGATACTTACACAAGGTAAGATAAAAAAGAAGAAAAAGAAATCAGAAATAAGCTATAGTGTTTTGAATTCTAACAAGATATATAGTATTATTAGGTTAATAGATAATTAGACAGAAAAGGACTTATTAAAAATGATAGATGATAATATACAATATGAAAAGCCATATATATCAATACTTACAGCCACATATAATAGGGCGGATCTGCTTCCAACATTATATAGGAGCTTGATTGAAAATACTAAATTTAACCAAAAAATAGAATGGCTAATTATGGATGATGGCTCAACGGATAATACTAAACAAGTAGTTGATTCATTCTTGCAAGATAAATATTTATCAATAAGATATTTTTATCAAAGAAATGCAGGAAAGATGGTAGCTATTAATAAACTTACAACATTTGCAACAGGTACATTTATGATGGATGTAGACTCAGATGATTGTCTATCTAATGATGCAATATTTCATATAAGAGAAAATTGTTTTTTAATACCAAATATATATGCATTCCTATTTTTGAAAAGAGATTTAGATGGTAAGGTAATAGGAGATGAGTTTAAAGAACCAGGTAAAAGTACAAATATATTTAGCCTAACAATGGAAGAAGAAACAGATGGCGAAAGAGCAATTGTATTTGTAAGTGATATACGTAAAAAATATATGCATAAGTTAGAAAATGGTGAAAAATTTGTGACAGAAGCAAGACTATACCATGAATTAGATAAAAGGTATTCAGTATTTCCTTTTAACAAAACATTACAATTTTGTGAATATAGGGCGGATGGATACACAATGAATATATCAAAAATATTTGAAGATAACCCATTTGGATATTATTATTATTTTAAAGAATTATTAGAATTTGATTATACTAATGTATCTAAGGAAAAAAGATTATATGTAATAAAACATTTTATATTATTTACATATATAACAGGTAAATCACTTGATCTATCTACAGTTAAAAATGGATATATGAAATTTTTAATAATATTATTATATATACCTGGAATAATTACAAGTAAAAAAAGAGGATATAAAAAAGTAGATGAAAAATTAGAATTAGAATCTGAAATTCAAGATGATTCACAAAAGGAAAAAATATTAGAAGAGTTTTATAAAATTGCAAAAAGAAAAATAGGTGATAAAAAGGATGATATGTAATTATATTTTATATAATTACATATTTTTATATTATAATTAAAAAAAACTATTGCAATAAAAAATATATGTTATATGATAAGAATAAGCAAAATAAATAATATGTAAGGGGAAAGAGTATGGATGGTATAAAAAAGTACAATAAAAATATAAGTAAAATAATACTTATTTTATTTTTATTTTACTTGTGTTTTTTAAATACTACTGTTTTAGCTGTTGAAGAAAACAATAAAATAACAGTAAAAAAATCAAGTAAAATAGAAAAAACACAAAAAACAGAAGAAAAAGAAAAATTAGATGACAGCAAAGAAAATGCAATAGAAAATAATAAAAATGACACAAAAATAGAAACAAAAACAAAAGAAACTCAGGATGAAGCAAAAAAAATAGAAGAAGAAAAGCCAAAAACAGAAAATACGGATAATACTAAAAATGATGAAATAGAAAAGGAAAAAGAAAGCAAAAATACACAAAATGCACAGAATACAAAATCACTAAATACAAATAATACTTCTAATGAAAATGATGCAAATAGTGAAGGCAATAATATAAACAATGAAAATACAAATCAGGCATTTGAAGCAAAATTAAATGAAATAATATTTAAAAGAGCTGGAGCAAATGACTATATAATTGGTAATATTAGTACAAATAAAAAATTTGAAGATGTAACTATAGTAGTAAGAAATATTAAAAGTAAAAAAGAACTAGAAACATGGAAATCAAATATAGGATCAGGAAAAATATATTTTGATAGAAATATAACAGGTTATGTTGGAGAATATGAAATAGTAGCAAAATATGGAAAAGAAGAAAAGATATTAGAACTTGTTAATGCAAAAAATGAAAGTAACACATATTATACTATTGAAGTAAAGAAATTAAATAAAAGTAGTTTTGAAACTTCTAAAATAGAAAGAAAAATAAAAGTAAGTGTTAAAGATATAACTATTAAAAAGATAGGAGATATGGATTATCTAACAGCTAATCTATATGTTAAAGATTATAATATTGGATATAATATTTATTTAAAAAATATTAAAGATGGAAAAATGCTTGAAACATGGACTTTAAAAAATGGAACAGATTGCTACTTTGATAAAAACATTACTGAATTTACTGGTGAATTTGAAATAATTATTAAAACTAGTGATGGAAAAGAATATTATATACCTTTAAATAATTTGAAAAATGATAATGATTTTAATACTTTTATTTTAAGTAAAAATGAAAAAACATTTGTTTTAAAACCATTTGCAAAAGAATTGGTTGCTGAAACAAGAGATATAACATTTAAAAATGTAAATTCTTTAGATTATCTAATGGGAAATGTTAAGATATTTAGCAGGATTGGTAAAAAAGAATATTCTCCTGGAAAAATTAAAATAATATTAAGAAATATTAATGATAAAAGTGTAAAAGAAACTTGGGTTTTAAATAAAGGACATAATGAATATTATTTTGATATCAATTTAACTAAAAATTATGGAAAATTTGAAATAGTTGCAGTTAATGTAGATACTAATGAAGAAATAGTATTAGATTTAAAAAACGTATACAATACAAAAACTTTTAATACTTTAAGTGTAGAACTATTGAATCAAAAGCAATTTGAACTTACAAAATCAAAAAAGGAAATTTTTGGATCAGTAAATTATGGAAAATTTACTTCTACAGAAAATGCAGATTATTTTATAGGAAATATAAATGCATATAATGTTTTTAAAGGAAATAAAACTAAATTAAATAATTGTACATTTGTTTTGAAAGAAGTTAATACTAAAAAAGAATATGTTATGTTTAGCATAGATCAAGGAAATAACAATTACTATGTTGATTGTTATTTAGGAATGATACCTACAGGAAATTATATGATATTTGTTAAAGCAGAAGGAATCGAATCAGAAATTATTAATTCAAATATAGGAATTGAAGACTTGCAAACAATGAATGTTAGAAAAATGGAAAATGGATATATAATAAAAAGAAAATCAGAAGATTTACAAGTGTTTTTAAAAACATCAAAATTTAAGGTATTAGATGGAAGAGATTATATTCAAGGAAATGCAGAAGTATACATTTTAAATAATGGAATAAGAAGCAGTGCTAAAGACAAATTTGATATAGGAATTAAAAATTTAAGAACTGGTGGAATACAAAGAGGGTATGTAAATAATATTAAAGATGATATATATTATTATGATATTAATATTAAATATGCAAGTGAAGATAGATATGCACTAATTGCAATAAATAGAGAAAATAATAAAGAAATTGATTTGAATATAAGATATGATAAAGGATTTATCTTTTTAGAAAATAACAAGATATATGATATAAAGGGTTCTAATTTTAGTATAAAAAGATTAAAACCATATACATTAAATATTACAAATCATTGGGCACATCATAATAATTTTACATTTGAGTATGGAAGACCAATTACTGAAATAACAATACATCATATGGCAATGGTAGCAAGTGCAGAAAAATGTGGACGTGGATTCCAAAATCCAAATAGGGCTGCATCATCAAATTATGGAATTGGAGTAAATGGTGAAATAGCTAGATATGTAGCGGATACAGATATATCATGGGCAAATGCAAATTGGGAAAGTAATAAGAGAGCTGTAACAATAGAAGTATCTGATTGTGCAATAGGTGGTAACTGGCCTGTGTCTAATGCAAGTATGAATAGCTTAATTGAATTAGTTGCACAAATAGCTAGAAGATATGATATTAATTTAGTAAAAGGTGTAACATTAACATGGCATAGAATGTATTATAATACAAATTGCCCTGGACCATATCTATTAGAGCATATGGATTATATTGTAGAAGAAGCTAGAAAAAGAGTTTAAGAAATGAGGTGTTAAATGAAAAATTTAAAATTATATATTAGAAAAACATGTCTATTTTGTGATAAAGTTTTAAGATATATTAAAGAAAATAATATTTTAAATATTGAAATTATTGATGTATCAGAAAATGAAAAAATGGAAAAAGAATTAGAAGAAAAAGGTGGGAAAAACCAAGTGCCATGCTTGCTAATAGATGATTACTATTTATATGAATCTTTAGATATAATCAATTATTTAAAAGAAAATATAGAAAA